>JAYUYU010000336.1:0-32026 GCA_043752365.1 Myxococcales bacterium
ATTTCGATTTCCGAATTTCGATTTCCGAATTTCGATTTCCGAATTTCGATTTCCGAATTTCGATTTCCGAATTTCGATTTCCGAATTTCGATTTTACGATCGGGCTTCTGCGTCGGGTATCGGAGGTCGGATCTTCCTTCCGCGATTTCGATGATGGCAGCGTGCTCGCGCGGGTCTAGGGGCTTGCTCGCGCTGCGCGCGACGCTCGCTGCGCTCGCGCCCTAGACCCGCGCTGCGCGCGGTGCCGGTGGGACGGAGCGCTGGTTTCCGGCGCAGAAAGTAAGGGATGCATGGCATTTCAAGTTGAAGAGTTGGCGATTGAGTTGATTCAGGCCCTCCAGCCATTGGTGCCGCGAATCAAGGCGCGTGACCGTGCCCTGGCGGATCAGGTCATGCGCGCAGCAAGCAGCGTGGCCCTGAACATCGGCGAAGCGAACTACTCGGACCCCGGTAATCGGCGCGCACGGTTGTTCACCGCGGCTGGTAGCGCCGCGGAAACGCGGCTCGCGCTTCGGGTCGCCGTGTCATGGCGGCATTGCTCACTGGTAGACACGCAGCCAGCGCGCGCTCTTCTGGAGCGCATCGTGCCCATGCTCTGGAAACTCACCCACTGAAGTGAACTCGCTGGGGAGCCGCGCCGAGCGGCTCCCCAGCGGCGTTGTTAGGCGGCGACGAGCCCAACGAGGGTGCCGATAATGCGATCCAGCTGCGCGCCCAGTGACGCTGGAGGCGCCTGATAAATGCGCAACATCTTGACCTTCCCGGCGCCGTGAACCCAAGGCGCCGCCGCCCCCACCGCTCCTCGCTTCCACCCCCTGCACCTGCCCCCTGCCCCCTGCCCCCTGCCCCCTCGCTCTTCCTTCCTTAGTCGCCGACGGCTTGAAGGAAGCGCCGGCCGGAGTGGCGATCGACGTAGACGAGCGCTTCCATGCCGCCGGATTCGCTGTGGAGCCAGAGCCGGAGGTAGTCGCGGGCAACGGGGCGGTTCCACCACTCGACGGCGTCGAGGCGTTGTTCGAAGCGTAGGCGCTCGATGGTGTAGAGCGTGTGACCGAGCACCAGCGTGCTGCCGGCGCTGATTACCGAGCTGAGCTCGACCGGATGCGGCAAAAGCCGAGTGGGTGGGCTGGGTAGCCGAGACCAAATGGGCGGCTCTGTTTTGCGCAGGGCGGACTTGGGCGCGGCGCTTTCGGCCTCGGCCTTGCCACGCCTGCGTTGACGTTTGCCGTGCGCGGCTTGCGTTGGCAACGCGGCCGCGAGCGCGCTTTGCGCTTCGGGCCGATGCGCGTCCACCAAGCTGAGCACGCCCAGCTGCGCCTCGCCGATGTCAGCCGAAAGCTCGGCCAAAACCAGGGGCAAATCTTGTTCGCCGCTCGTCGTGTCGCCCGCCAGCAGCTCGGAAAGCGACAACTGACGCGCCACCAACGGCCCCAGCCGCGGCACCGTGAGCCGCATGCCCACACTGGGCGCCCCCAGCTTCAGCCGTTCGAGCCGAGCCGACACGATGCGCCGCAGCTCAGCCTCGCGGTGCATCGGCTGCGACAGCTTGAAATGCAGCAGCGTTTGCGTCGGTACGCCGCGAAAACGAGCGATGACGGGGTCGTGCAACAGCGTGACGTCCAGTACCTCTGCCGCTTCGCCCCGCGCGCACAGCCGCGCGGAAATGCGCGCCGCTAGCCCGCGCAGCACGAAACCCAGTGGCTCCGTACCTGCTACGGCGTCGTCCCACGTGCTCTCTTCCTCGAGAATGCGGGCTGGGACGTAGGGCACGAGCGGCGCGCTGTCTTCCCCCGAGCACAGCTCCAGCACCCGCGCGGCTTCTTTACCGAGGCGGGGCGCGAGCGTCGAACGCGGCTGACGCGAAAGCTCACTCCAGGTGAGCAAGCCAAGGCGTGTCAGGTAACCCAAGTTGTCCGGCCCGAGCGGCAGCGCCTGAATGGGTAAATCTGCGGCGGCAAGCGACGTGCGCGAAGGCGGCACGACCACGACGGCCCCGACGCCGCTGCCCTCTTTGCGGCGCGGTGGCGCCGACCAACGCGCGAAAGCCCGCGCTAGCTCCGGCCCCACCGAAACGGCGACCTTTGCGCGATGCCCCAGCTCGCGCACGCGCTCGGCCAAATCTTGCCCTAGCGCTTCTTCGCCGCCGAAAAGGTGGGCGGAACCGGTGATGTCGACCCACACCGTATCGGGCGCAGACAAAGCCACCGTCGCACCGTAGCCGAGCGCGACCTCTGCCAGCCCGCCGAGCGCTCGCTCTACCTCGACCCGCTTTACCTTGACGACGATGAGCTGAGAGACGAGCGCCGACGCCGCGGCGATGGTTTGTCGGGCGCGTACGCCAAAGCGCTCGGCTTCGCGGTTGACCGCCGCTAATGGCTCCGAAGCTGGCAACTGTTGCTCGGGCGCCAAAGGCTTTCCGGCCACGCTGAGCGACAGTTGCCGAGGCTCGCTCTTTTCTGGCTCATCAACCAACACGACACCGAGCGGTTTGTGCGCTTCGGTGTGCAGCTCGGGCGCTTGCAGAAGACGTTGACGAAGCGCTAGCTCTACCAGCAAATCTGGCAAAATTAGCGCCAGAACACGGCGTTGACGCGGTTCAGCCGATACGCCGGACATGGCCCCTCGGCTCGGGGCCTTGCGGGCCGCTGGCGTTCTGGTTCTGAGGAGTGACCGTGCTCCAAACGCCTTGGCGCGTCCACGCGACAGGGCGCGGTGCTGCGACGCGGCCGCGTTGATCTTTGGCGACGCGCACCATGAGCTTGTCCGCCGCAGGGCGCGAGATTTCGAGCCGCTGAGCGACAGGCAATGGCAAAGGTCGGCGATCGCCCTCGCGCGTGAGCAAGAGTACGCTGTGCCCCGTGCCCTCGATGGCCATGGCCAGGCGCCTGACGACGCGCGGCCAAGTACCGAGCGGTACGGACACCCGCTCGCCCACGACACCCGCGAGGTCGATGACCACGACGGCGAAGGCTTCGGACTCTGCCAGGCGCAACGCCACGCGAGACAGTGCAGCCAACGGGGAGCGCACGACCAGCAGCCGCGCAAGCTCGACCCCGGAGGCTGCGACCCCAGGACCGTACAAGGTGCCCGATGGATCGACGAAGGCACACCACGGGGTGTGGCCGCCGCGCGTACGGGCTTCGGCCTGGGCCTGGGCGCAGGCAGCCAGGCCCAGTGAGGTGGCGAGCGCGCCTTCACCAGCCGTGCAAAGCTCGACCACGCTGCCGCGCTGCAGCCCCCCGTCAGGCAACAACGCGTCGAGCTCGGCAATGCCGAACGAGAGACCTCGGGAAGGCCCAGTGGCCGGCTGAGCGAAGCGAACCCCCGCCTGCGCGAAAGCCGGGGGAAGCTGCTCGAGAAGGTGCGCCGGAAGAGCCATGTACTGAACATAGTAGCAGCCACCAAAAAGGGAAGCCAGGAGGCCGCTTTTTAGGCTCGTCTGCTGACAATCAATGTCCGGCTCCTTGCAGGCTAACTCAGCGCGGCTGCTTGCCAAACGGACGACGGTCGGGGACAACCTGTGTCCGCACCGCCCCCCGGGCCGTGCTGGAGCTTGCTTTGAAGGGTGCTCTGTTTGCGAACCGCGGGGCCTCATTCCCGCCCCCAGGCCTACGCTGCCGCGTCGGCGTTCTGGCGTTCATTGGCGTCACCCTCAGCGCGTCCATGGCGCGCGCCAGCGAGCCCGCGATCCCGCCCGAGTGCGGCTCGCGCGCAGCCTTCGACCGCGAGCTCTCGCAGCGACTCGGCCGTGACGTTCCGGCCGGCAGCGTGCACGTCTCCATCACTCAAGCCTCCGGTCACTATCACCTGCGCGTGCAGATTGGCCCTGACGTGCGTGAGCTAGACGACGCGAGCTGCGCGGAGCTTTTCCGCGCTTCGATTGTCGTCGCGGTCGCCATGCTGCTGCACGAGCCGCCCAAGGCCGAAGCCCCGCGCCCCGTAGCGCCGAAGCCGTCGCCCCCGCCGCTGTACCCCCGCTTCAGCGTTGGTGCGGGCGCTGGCGTGGTGCTTGGCACGTTGCCGCATCCGGTGCTGGCGCTCGAGCTCGAGGGCAAGACCTATTGGGCACACCTAGGCGTGAGTGTGAACCTGCGCTACCTGTCACCCACCCAAAAAATCGACGACCAGCAAAAGCGCGTCGATCTACAAGCGCTGGGCGCCGGGGTTAGCGGTCTGTTTCGGCCCTCGCGCCTTTGGGAAGCGCGCCTGGGCTTCGCCGCCCAGCGCCTGTCTGGACAAGGCGCCGGCAGCATCACCCAAAGCCATCAGGACAGCGTGTGGGTAGCCGGGCCGACCCTGGGCCTAGGCTTGGTTCCGCTCCAGCACGGGCCATTCTGGGCTGGGCTGGGCGCCGAGGGCCAGCTGAACGCGTTGCGCGGCAGCTTCCAAATTCTTCATCATTCTCGCGATGTTAGCGGGCCGCCCTACGAAATTTACCCGGTGCCGTGGCTCGCGGGCTCAGCTTTCGTACGCTTAGGGCTGGTCTGGTAGACGGATTTCCGGACCTCGTCGGATAAACGTCAATGGTCGCCGAAGCGCTGGGACGCCGCGAAGTCCCGCAGGGGTCTCCTGCGGACGGCGCCCGCGGTGCGCCCGCGCTCGCCTCCGACCTGGCGGCCGTTTACGAGGCGCACTCTCGCTACGTTTGGCGCTGCCTACGCAGCCTTGGCGTTCACGACGGGCAGCTCGACGACGCTTTGCAAGACGTGTTCGTAGTCGTGCAGCGCAAGCTCGGCGAGTTCGACGGTGGTGCCGAGCTGCGCACCTGGCTCTACGCCATCGCGCTGCGCATCGCGCGCAAATACCGCGAACGGCTGCGGCGTGAGCCCGCGTCGCTGGAAGCGGCGCGAGAGAGCCAACCGGAGCTCGTGCTGACTGGCGGCGGCGAGCGTGAGCTACTTTCGAACGAGCGTCTGGCGCTGGCGCACGCCGTATTGGCGACGCTGAGCGACGAACAGCGCGAGGTCTTCGTGCTGGCCCGCGTCGAGCAGATGTCGGCGCCGGAGATCGCGAGCGTGGTCGGCATTCCGCTCAACACCGTTTATTCGCGACTGCGCGCTGCCCGCCTGGCCTTCGAGGCCGAGGTCGCACGTCGCCGCGGCACCACCAGGAACACGCCATGAGCATCGAACCCGAACACATGTTGGAAGAGGCGCTGCGGGGCGACTTGCCGACGCCCCACGTCGAGGCTCGCCTGCGGCGGCGCTTGCTCGCGGCCGGCGTTGCGGTGGGCAACGGCGCCGCAGCGGCCACGGCGGCGGCCTCCGGCGCGGGCGCGTTGGCAGCGAAGGCCGCCGGCTTGTCTTGGGGTTTGAAGTTGGGGCTGGCGGCGTTCGTGACCATCCCCACGGTCGGGTTGTGGCTCGAGGGTCGCGGCGAGCCTGGCCAAGTTGTGCCAGCGGTAAGCGCGAACGCGCGCGACGCGGCAACAACGCCGCAGCTCCAAACGGCGCCGAATGCGCGGGCTGCGCCGGGGCCCGGCGTGGACGAGAGCCCGAAGCCAAGCGCCGCGCCCCAGCGCCCGCCAGCCCACGCCGCGAAAGCCACGTCGGCACAAATCCAGGCGCCCGGCGACGCCACGCCGACTGGAGCGCAGCCTTCGCAAGCCAATTTCGCGAGCGCCGAAGCGCCAGCCCACGCTCCGCAAGTCGGCAGCACGCTGGCCGAAGAAACGCGGCTACTGGACGCCGCGTTCGCGGAGCTCTCGGCTGGTCACTGGGAGCGCGCGAAAGCGCTACTCGAAGAGCACCAAGCGCGCTTCCCGGGCGGGCTACTGCAACGCGAGCGCGAGCGCGCCAGAACCAGACTTTTTGAACTGACTCGGAGCGAGTGAGAAGGAGAATTTCATGTCTAAGCTTAATCAATCAGCTAAATTGCAGCGTGTTTCCCGCGGCTCTTCCTGGGCGGCGGCGGCCTGGCTCGTGCCGCTACTAGCGCTTTCGCCGCTCGTGGTCGCGGGCAGCGGCTGCAACAATTCGGGGGTAATCGGCGACGATTGCCCGAACATGGACTGCGCCACGGGCGGCTCGGCAGGCTCGGGCTCGGGCACCCCGGTGGACACGACCTGCGGCGGACTGCTCGGTACGAGCTGCTCCAAGGGCCTGTACTGCGACTTTGCGATCTCGACCTCTTGCGGCGCCACCGACCAAACGGGCGTCTGCAAAGCCAAGCCCGATGCTTGCATCGAGCTTTACGCGCCTGTCTGCGGCTGCGACGGCATGACCTACGGCAACGACTGCACCGCGCGCGCAGCAGGCATGTCGATCGCCAGCAAGGGTGAATGCGCGACGGGCAGCGGCGGCAGCGGCAGCGGCGGCAGCAGCAACGGCGGTGGCGGCACCTGCGGCGGGCTGCTGGGCAAAGCGTGCCCGGCAGATCAGTACTGCAATTTCCCCGAGGCCGCGCAATGCGGCGCAGCCGATCAAACGGGCATTTGCGCCGCCAAGCCAGACGTCTGCGACGACGAATACGCACCCGTTTGCGGCTGTGATGACAAAACCTACAGCAACGACTGCGCAGCCGCTGCCGAGGGTGCTTCGGTGGCGAAACAAGGCGCGTGCGTCGCCCCCGGCACGACCTGCGGGGGACGTGGCGGCGGCAGCTGTGCCGACGACGAGTACTGCAACTACGAGCCGGCCGCCGATTGCGGCCGCTTCGACGCCCCCGGCAGCTGCACCGCCATTCCGAAAAATACGGCCTGCGCCGAGATTTACGCTCCGGTCTGCGGCTGCAACGGCATGACCTACAGCAACGACTGCTCGGCCGCCTTGGCCGGCGCGTCCATCGATCACACTGGCGAGTGCGCGTCCGGACCGACTTGCGGCGGCTTGCTCGGTGAGCAATGCGACAAGGGCTACTTCTGCAACTACCCCGCCGACATGGCCTGCGGCTTCGCCGATGGGCAGGGACACTGCAACCTGATCCCAGACGCTTGCACGAAGGAACTCGATCCCGTCTGCGGCTGCGACGGCAAACCCTACAGCAACGCCTGCGCAGCTAACGCCAATGGCACCTCGGTAGCGCACAAAGGCGCCTGCAAGTAGGCGCAAGCGTCTAGCGTGGGCGGGACGTGCCCGTCCACGCTAGACGCTGCCCCGCGCGGGCCCCCAACCCGTCCCTGGCCGCCCGCGCCCGCGCCGAGCAACCGCTGCACGCAGACGCCCGCCCCGCACACCTTCACCTAACGCCGCAACAGCAGCTTCTGCAATGCAGGCTGCGGTTGGGCAGCCCCGCGGCTTTCACCACCACATGTTCGCGGACAGCGAGATCATGTCGGCGTCGGGGTTTAGGCCCGGATCGTCCTGCAGCGGGTAGCCGCTCTTCACCAACGGCGACTTGCCGTAGAGAAAATGCGAGTACTGCAGCACGACTTGGTCGCGACTCTGCCAGTCGCTGCGGAAGATGACGCGCGGCGAGATGATGTTGAAGTCGCGGCCCTTGAACTCGCTTTGCGGGCTGACGTGGTCGAGCCGGCCGCCGAAGGCGAACCAGGACGTCAAGGTGTACGCGCCCTCGGCCCCAACCTTCAGCATGTTGATGCCGTCGTAGAGCCAGTTGCCGTTCGCGTCTTTCGACTTGTCTTCGCTTTGCACGCGCGTGTACACGCCGAACAGGCTGAGCCGCAAATCGTGCGATTTGCCGTCGAAGGTGCGCGGGTGCAGCAGTAAATGCGCCAAGCTGAGGTCGTATTGTCCGCCAAGGGTGAGCAGCGAGCCGGTGCCTTGTTGGCTGTCGCGGCCCAAGTAGTTGTGCACCAAGCCGCGCCCGCCTTGCGCGTTCAGCGTCTCGACGATGCGACCCACCGATGACGCGTGCTCGGCCTTCGTATAAGCCGCTGCCCCGTAAAAATGGCCCAAGTGACTGGCCGAGAAACGCAAATCGGCGGCCAGCGTGGTGATGGTGCCGTCGGGCGCTAGCGCCTGCGAGGCGCGGTCGTCCTGACTCCACGCCTGAATGTAGTGGAGGCCCAAGTTGAGCTGCCGGCGGTAGCCGATACCAAGATGTTCGTGGTGCACCAAGCTGGTGCCCGCGACTGGATCGGCGAAGGCGTTCCAACCTTCAGACGGGATGCCGACCGGCGCCTTGTCGAATTGCGCTTGAATGCCCTGCTCGACGCTGAGCGTGATGTCGCCCAGGGCGTAACGCCCGGAGATGGTCTCACCCACGCCGTTGATGCGCCCAATGATGGGCGTACCGTAGTGGCCAAGATCGTACTCGCCCATGGCGCCATAAGCGTTGGAGAACGCGCCCACGTTGGCCTCAATGTGGGCGTTTTGGGCTAAATTGGGCAGGTTGAAGGTAACGAACGCGTCCGTGATGCCGGACTGCAACGGCGGCTGGAAGAAGCTGCTCGCGGTGCTGGCCGTGCGAGCCACGATCACCGCCGTACCGGTGACGACGTTATTACCGTACGAGAACGCTAGCTGGGCGTACGGCTGGGGCGTGACGCTCGTGTAGTTGAAAGACTCTTGATAGTCGGGCACGACCGGCGGGGTGTGCAGGACGTTCTTGCTTTGGTCGGACGTGACGGGGCCCGTGCGTTTGTTGAGGCCCACGCGCAGCGGCATGAGCAGCATGCCGTGGTAGTCGAAGCGGTAGTCGGATTCGTCTTCGGAGCGCTGGCCGTAAGAGGGCTGAATACCACCCGGCAAGGTACCGACCTGTGGAGAGCCGGGCGCCAAGCCCATGCCAACGTCGTTGCTCTCGCCCGGCTTCGCCTTGTCTACGGCGAGGGCCTTGGAGGTAGACGAGAGTGCCGATGCAGCTACCGCCGACAGCAGCAGCCAACGCGCAACGGGCGAAAAACCTAGGTACTTGTTCATGTTCTTCACCACCACATCCCGAAGTTGAGAGCGAGCATCTGATTGTCGAGCTCGGACGCCATGTAGTCGTTGGGCGCTTCACCGTGGGTGTGCGCCCCGTACAGCCAGCGGGTGTAGCTGAGCACCACCTGCTCGTGACTGTTCCAGTTGCTTCGGAAGATCAGCTTGGGGCTGATCACGTCGAAGGTCTCTTTCTCGTCCTTCGAGTTCGGCGCAACGTGATCGTAGCGGAAGGAAGCCGCGAACCAGGGCAGCATGCGGTAGGTCGCTTCGGTGCCGAACTTGTAAATGAGCTTGCCGTCGAAGGCCGGGTCCTCGCTCTTTACCTTGATCACGTCGGCGAACACGCTGTTGATCAAGTCGGGGCCGTCACCCCAAAATGCCTCGGGGTACCAGAGGAATTTGCTCCAGCTGAAGTTGTACTCCGCGCCGACCACCAGCACCTTGGCCGTGCCCCCGCCCTGCTGCCCAAACAGGCGTTTGGTCAGCAGTTCACCGCTGTCAGAGCCGAAGTAGTTCATGCCGCCGAGCAGCTGGGCGTACTTCGCGTCCGCGTACGACACGGCGATGGCGCCGTTGCCGGCGGAGAGAGCTGCTGGACGCTCGCTGGAGCGGCCTGCAATTCTTGGCGCTCAACACCTTTGGTCCCGACCTGGTTCAGCTACCGCGCGTCGTCGACGCTTTGACTGAAATCGGCGGTGGCATCCACGTGGCGCTGTTAAGGCCCCGAGCTGCTGGACAAGTACCTGGCAGCGTCCGCGACCTCGAACCTGGCAATGATCGCGACCTGGAACGATCTTGGTGAAGGCACGGGGCTCACGCGCAACTACGATTACTACCATCGAGGCGAGTGGCTGCCCCCGCATGCCTTCATGGGCAGGCTCCGCGCCTCCCAGTGCCAATAGCCTCGTTCGCGGCCAAGGGGCCGCCTCAGCAACCAATGACGTTAAGCTGACGTTGGAATGCCACGAGCGGCGGGCAATCCGCAGAGCTCGGCCATCCTCGACACCCTGTGTGGCCGCGGGTTATTGAGCGTCTGCCCATGCTGAAGACTTTGGTGAGCGGCGGTGCCGGTTTCATCGGCTCGCACCTGTGTGAGCGCCTGTTGGCACGTGGCGAGGACGTGCTCTGTGTGGACAACTACTTCACGGGCAGCAAACAGAATGTCCAACATCTGTTCGGCCATCCGCTGTTCGAGCTGCTGCGCCATGACGTCACGTTTCCGCTCTACGTCGAGGTGAACCGAATCTTCAACTTGGCCTGCCCCGCGTCGCCGGTGCACTACCAATTCGATCCGGTCCAGACGACGAAGACCAGCGTGCACGGGGCCATCAACATGTTGGGTCTCGCCAAGCGGGTCAAGGCGCGCATTCTGCAAGCGTCCACCTCCGAGGTTTATGGCGACCCGGAGGTGCACCCGCAACCCGAAGAGTACTGGGGCCGGGTAAATCCCATCGGCATTCGCAGCTGCTACGACGAAGGCAAACGCTGCGCAGAAACGCTATTTTTCGACTACCACCGCCAACACAACACCGACATCAAGGTGATTCGCATCTTCAACACGTACGGGCCGCGCATGCACCCGAACGATGGCCGCGTGGTCTCGAACTTCATCGTCCAGGCTCTGCGCGGGCAGGACATCACCATTTACGGAACCGGCACGCAGACCCGTTCGTTTTGCTACGTCGACGATCTCGTCGAGGGCATGCTGCGCATGATGGACAGCGAAAGTGGCTTTACCGGGCCGGTCAACCTGGGCAACCCTGGTGAGTTCACCATGTTGGAGCTGGCCGAGAAGGTGATTGGGTTGGTTGGCGGCAAATCCAAGCTAACGTTCATGCCGCTGCCGCAAGACGACCCCCAGCAGCGTCGACCCGTCATCGACTTGGCTAAGGCCAGACTCGGCGGCTGGGAACCCAAGGTGGGGCTCGAGGACGGCCTGAAGCAAACGATCGCTTATTTTCGCAAGTCGCTGGCCGAGTAGACGACCCGATTCAGCGACGTCGAGCCGACCGACTGGCGGACGTTGGGCCGACCGTCAAGGCCAGGTCATGGCTCGACGTCTCAATCTCATGGAGGTGCCTGCCCACCCTTCCAGCTGAGTCAGACAAGCGCTATGACGCGCAAACTAAGTTGACGGACGTAGCGCCGAACGAACCGAGCGAAGACGCGAACCAACAGGTGCCCGCGTTTTACAAGCGCCGCCGCAAGCGCGGCGACGAGCTCGGCCAAGTGTTGCTTCGGCGCGGGCAAATCACGCCGCAGCAGCTGCGCACGGCCCTCAAGCTACAGACCGAAGAAGGCGGCCACCTCGGCGCCATCTTGAAGCGCATGGGCGCGTGCGACGGGCGCGCCATCGCCGAGGCGTTGCTAGAGCAGGTGCGCGTCACGCGCGACAAGGGCAAAGGACGAGAGCTGGAGAGCCGCGCCCGCGAGACCCCGTCCATCATGGGTTTGAACGTGCAGTGCCGCCCGCGTCTCACCAAGCTTTCGGTGGTCGCCTCGGATATTCTGGCGCTCGCGATCGGCACGGGTTTCGCGTGGTTGCTGTTCAACCACGACGCTCCCGGGCGAGTGCAGCGCTACGGCATCTTGGCGGTGCTCCCGCTGTGCGTGTTAATTTTTGCCTACGTTCAGTTGTACGCGGCAACGCCACCGAGTCCGCCAGAGGAGATCCGGCGTAGCACGCTGGCCATCAGCTTCGTCTGCGCTGGCCTGTGGCTAGTTTCGTTCTTGGTCCGCAGCGGCGGCTGGGACGGCGTGCAGCACATGGCCTGGTGGCTCATTTGGTTCCTTAGCATCTTGCTCGTGCCGCTGCTTCGCGCGGCCCTGCGCCACAAGTTCGCCAGACGCCGCTGGTGGGGACAGCCGGTCGTCGTCCTGGGCGCCGGTCGCGTCGGTCGCGCCGTGGTGGCCACACTGCAGCGGCGCCCGCAGCTCGGTCTGAAGCCAGTGGCGGTGCTCGACGACGACCCGCTCAAGCACGGCACGTTGCGCGCGACCTGGGGCGACGACGACATTCAAGTCGAGGCCGTGCCCGAGAGCAGCGGCGAGCCACCCAAGTCGACGCCCGACAGCCCCTCCACGCGCGCCGCTTGGGCGAATTTTTCGCAAATCGAGGAGGTGCCGGTGCTGGGCGGCTTGGAGCTTGCGCCCGTGCTTTCGCAACGCCTGAAAATCCGCTTCGCGGTGGTGGCGATGCCGGAGGCGGATGCTTCGGCCCTGCTCAGCATCATCGAGCGCTACGCCGAGTCCTTCCAAAGCGTGCTCGCGATTCCAGACTTGTTCGACCTAGCGTACTTCGGGGCCGCCACCCGCGATCTGGGCGGTGTTCTCGGCATCGAGGTGCGCCGCCAGCTGCTGCTCACAGGGCCTCGGCTAGCCAAGCGCGCCATGGACGTCAGCATCACGGGCGTGGCGCTGCTGCTGGTGAGCCCGATCCTCTTCTTGGTCGCGTTCTTGATTAAGCTCGACTCGCGCGGATCGATTTTTTACTACAATAAGCGCCTCGGTCAGGACGGCGTGCGCTTTCCAGCGTTGAAGTTCCGCACCATGCACGGCGACGGCGAGCAGCGCTTGGCCGAGGTGCTGGCGCGCGATCCGAAGTTGCGCGCGGAGTACGAAGAATTTCACAAGCTGACGGTCGACCCGCGGGTGACTCGCGTCGGGCGCTTGCTGCGGAAATACAGTTTGGACGAGCTGCCTCAGCTTTGGAACGTGCTGGTTGGGGACATGAGCTTGGTGGGGCCACGGCCTTACCTCGAGCGCGAAATCCCGGAGATGGAGCAAAAGGAAGCCATCATTTTGCGGGTGAAACCTGGCATCACCGGCATTTGGCAGGTCACGGAGCGAAACGCTTCGACGTTCGAACGCCGCTTGCACATGGACGTCGAATACGTGCGCAGCTGGTCCCCGTGGCTCGATATTTACGTCTTGGCGCGGACCATTCCGGTGGTTCTGCGCGGCACCGGCTCGTGAACCGGCTGGGTTGACGAGCCTGCGAAGCCAAGCCGGGTTTCAGGCAGTTGCGATGCGCGGGAACAAGCCCGGGGCCTGAAGCTTTACTTTGCCGCCTTCGGTCGGGGCGTGCAAAATCCCCGGCCGAAGGGCACACTCGCCCACGCGCTGTGCCGCTCTTTCATGACACCGAGTCCTCCGAAGGGTCTTCCTAGCTCCCGCCCGCCCGGGGCGATGACCCACGCGGATGCGGGGCGTCGCATCACGGCGCTCGCTGCTGGCGGCTCCGTGTTGTTGCTTTCGGCCACGGCCGTCGCGCTGTGGCCCCGGACTTACGGCACAGCGGCTACGTTCGTGATCGATGGCGGCTCGCACGTCGGAAATCCCGTAGCCCTGGCCGGACGCATCGAAGCCGGGTTGCTCGAAAGAGAAGCGCTAGCCACCGTCGCCATGGATCTGCCGCCTGAGCTCCGCTCGCCGGACCCGATCGGCCGGCTGCGCGCCGGCATCCGCGTTCAATCGCGTGGCGCCATGGGGTTCAGCGTCGAGTTCCGCGGCAGCGATCCGCAGAGTGTGCAGCGCATCGCCAATCACCTGGCCGACCTCGCGTTGAAGCTGCTGCCCAAACTGGCGAGGTCACCCGCCGACAACGCCCCCGCCCTCGCTTTGGCAGAGCGCAGCCGCGCCGTGACCGAATTCCTAAACGCTCATCCAGAAATCACACTAGAGCCAAGCAGCCAGGGAAAATCGAACCCAGCGGCTGACAGTGGGCTCGACGCGCTCCGCAACGAAAAGCGGAAAATTGAGCAACGACTCGCGTCCGGCGCCACCGACAATCCGTACGCCGATCCCGCGCAAGATCCGGACTTGTTGAACCGCCGCTTGGTCGAGCTACGCACGACCATCGCGCGGCGCGAGACCTCGTTGCAGCAGCCGCGCCCGGCCTCTCCGCCCGCGGTCCCGCCCGAGCTGACGAGCCGGTGGCGAGCGCTACTGGCCGAGTTGGCCGCGGCTCAAGCGAGCAGCAGCGTCGTCGCGCCCGCGCCGACGGTCAGCGGTCACGTTACGGCACGCGCGCCGCTGCCCACCTCACCGCTCACACCCAATCGATTGGTGCTGAGCATCGTCGCGGCATTGCTCAGCATGGCCGCGGCCATGGTGGCCTACGTGCTGCCACGCAAGGCCGAATCCGCCAAGCGGCGGGCAACGCGCAGCACGCCGCCGGGCCCTCGCAGCGAGCCGCCCCCGCCGCTGCTGACCGCAGCGCCACCCCAGCACTCGGAACCGGCGGTGCCGGCCAACAGCTCCATACGCAGCGATCAGCCGCTTCCGCGCAGCGACCCGCCACCGAAGGGCAGTGACCCGCCGCCGCCCGGCCGCCCCGGCTCTGAGCCTCCCGGCCCGATCGCGGTTCAAAGGACGGTAGTGCTATCCGGCCACTCGGGCTCCTCGGCAGGCACCACCCCCAAGCGCTCGCGCACGTCACCGGGCGGGCTGCAGGCCCCCGACCTTCCGACCACCGCCGCCGATTCGGTGCCCGCCCCACCGCCTACTCCCTACTACCCGCCAGCCGCTTCCCTGTTTGGCTCGCGGCCGCCCCCTGGCGCGGGCAGCTACTCGGTTTCGTCATCGCACCCGCCACCCATGGGCCCCAACATCGGCACCAAGCGCACGTCGGTGGAGCGCCTTTCCCCGCTGCAGTCGGCGCATCCGCCGGCCTCGCACGGTCCAGCTACGGTGCGCCCGTTGCCTGCGGTCGTCACCACCGAAGCGCCGCAAATCGTAAGCCGACCGCCTGCACTCGATCCCGAGGCGGAAACGTGGGCAGCGCGCTTCGACACCGTGCCGCCGCCCGCACCCACCTCAGAGGACGCACCGCGAAAACGCAGCGGGCGCTGGAAGACGCAGGTGATGGGGTCCATGGTGTCGCTCGACGTGACGGCAGCGCGGGAAGAGCGCCGCCCCGCGAGCGAGCCCGAGAGCTTTCGACCTCAGTCGGCCTTGTACGCCGAGGTGATGCCGGCTGCCCCGCCCCCACCCGCCGTGCCCGCACCTGCTCGTGCGCCCGCCGCGGCTTTGCCTTTGCTGCACCACGACGTGCCAGCGAGCTGGAGCCCCAAGCTGCCGCCAGAGCTGCCGCCAGAGCTAGCGTCGTTGCGCGATGCCGTGCTCGAGCAGCTCACTTCGCGCCGACTCAGCATCGCTGTCACGGGTGCAGCAGGCGACACGCGCGCCCAGGTCGCCGCCATGCTGGCATTGTCGCTCGCGCACAGGGGCGCTCGTGTGCTGTTGGTGGAGGCCGATTTCGATCGGCCCGAGCTGCATGAGACCCTCGCCATCTCGGCTCCTCACGGCGCTGGCTTCTCACAGCAACTCCGCAACCACGGGCCAGGCGCGTCGCCCCAGCCCTGGGCCGTCGTGCGTTGCTCCCCCAGCCTCCACGTGTTGGTGGAAGGGCGCTTGCGTTCACCTGGCATGTTGGCGTCCGGCGCCTTCGAGGGTGCGCTGCAGCACCTCAAAGAGCACCACCACGTCGTAGTCGTGCATGCGCCTCCGCTGAATCGGCCGGGAGACCTTCGGTCTTTGACGTCGCTTGTCCAAGGCGTGGTGGTGGCCAACGTCGCACAACCGCCCAGCATCGAGTTCGGCGACGGCGCCCTACGCGCGCTGCTGATTTGACCGGCCTCAGCCGCGCGACAATGCCTGCACGGCGACGATTTTAAGAAACTCCGGATCGCGAAGCAGGTAGCGCGCCGCGAGTCGTCGCGGCTCACGCCCCAAACGAAACGCCCACTCGAGCCCTGCCCGAGACACCCAACCGGGAGCGCGCGGCACGGTGCCAGCCGCGAAGTCGACTGCCGCACCAAAGCCGACCAGCACCGCTGGTGCGAGCAGCTGCCGGTTGCGATCGCTGAACAGCTCCTGCTTGGGAGCTCCGAGACAGACGAAAATCAGATCGGCTTTGGCCTGCACCAGGCGCTCGACACAGGCAACCTCTTCGTCGGTGACCGACAGGCCAAGGCGCGGGGCGAGCGTGTCTACGATTTGCAGCTGGGGAAAGCGGGCACGTAAGTTCGTAGCAGCGACCTCAGCCACGCCGGGCCCGCCGCCAAGCAACACCACGCGCAGCCGCTCTTCAGCCGCGCGCTGGAGCAGCGGTTCGAACATATCGGAGCCCGAGAGCTTCTCGGGCAAGGGCGTGCCCAGCAAGCGAGCCGCCCACAGCACCGGCGTGCCGTCGACGAGCGAGAGCGACGTACGAGCATAGGCCTCACGAAAAGCCGGGTCGTGCTGTGCCTGGACGATGTGATCGACGTTAGGCGTGAAGACGGTTCCACCACGCCCTTCGCGGACGAGCATGACGATGGCGTCGATGGCCTCGGAGCGACTCAATACGTCAAGCTCCAGCAAGCCCACACGCACACGCTTTGGCCCTCGCGATGCCGACGAATGCGGTGACTGGTTCACGCGAAACTGAGGCGACCGACCCAGCTCGTTTTGCCCCACTTTACGGCAGCCTTGGCGATCTCCGCCATGGTGTCGTCTGGAGCTACAGCGGCCGTGACCTCAACTCGCGGAATGGTTCGGAACTGACCCACGCGCTGGTCGTCCAGGATGCGCACCACGTCGTACATCCCTCGCTCGATGCGAACGATGCGGTACGTGACACCGGCAACCTGAACCATACCTTTGACGTGCATTAGTCGCGCTCTCCTGTTTGAGTGTGCAGTACGCCAGGCCCTTACATACAGCGCCCGTCGGGGGCTGTGAAGGACATTTTCGCCAAATGTCATGCCGCGTTCGTGCCGAGAATGCAGCCTGCGCCGGGCTGGCTTTCCGTTCGGTTTCCCCTTCGCGTCAGATCAGCGAGGTTTACGCATGCGAAAGCTAGATGTGCGCAACTGGCTCGGACTCTCCATCAGCTCGCCACGCAGCGCCACCCCGCTCCAGCTTCGGGGGCTACACACCACGACGGCGGCGCGGCCTCTGAGCCGCGCTCGTGTTATGTCTCGGGTGCATGGGCTTCGATGCCGCGGCAAAACTCGAGCGACTCGTTCAGCTGCTCACCGAAGCAGGTTCAGTCTTGGTCTGCTACTCGGGCGGCATCGACAGCGCCACGCTGCTAGCGGCCGCCCATCGGGCCCTGGGCCCGCGAGCGGTGGGCATGACGGCAGTCAGCCCCAGCTTGCCAGCTAGCGAGCACGCCGACGCCGTGCGCATTGCGGGAGAGATTGGCGCCGACCACCGGCTGGTCGACAGCGCCGAGTTGAGCCGCGAGGGCTATGTGGCGAATGGGCCCGACCGCTGCTTTCATTGCAAGAGCGAGCTTTACGACATCGCCAGCCAGCGTCGCGCCGAATGGCAGCTCGCCTGCGTCCTGAACGGCACCAACATGGACGACCTGGGCGACTACCGCCCGGGGCTCGAGGCCGCCAAGCTGGCCGGCGTGCGCAGCCCTTTTGTCGAGCTCGGTTTCGACAAAGGCGACGTGCGCGAACTCGCCAAGCAGCTGGGCTTGGGGTCTTGGGACAAGCCGGCCGCAGCTTGCCTTTCGAGCCGTATTCCTTACGGCACCAGCGTCACGCCCGAGCGGCTGAGCCAAGTGGGCGGGCTCGAAGCCGAGCTACGCGAGCTGGGTTTTCGGCGCAGCCGCGTGCGCTACCACGACAAAGTCGCGCGCATCGAGCTGGATTTGACAGACCTGCCGCGCCTGTTGGAGCCGCAAATGCGTGAAGCCGTGGTCAAGGCTGGCAAGACTCACGGCTTCACCTACATCACGCTCGACTTAGCGGGTTACAGAACCGGCTCGCACAACGAAGTGCTCACCGGTCGGTCGCTTCGCATCGTCTGAACGAAAGCACTGAGAGGGAATCAGCGGCGAGGCAGCCCCCGCCTCCCTGTTGACTCGGGCTGCGGGGGTGCGGCTTTGCTCAGCGACGATCGCGGCGGGGGCCGCCGCGGTCACCGCCACGACCGCCACCGCCACGGTCGCGGTCACGACCGCCGCCACCGCGAGGCGGGCCGCCGCCTTGCTCGCGAGCGCGCGCGATGCGCTCCTGCGCGGCTTCACCTTCAGGGCCCTCGGGGAGAGGCAGCAGCTCGCGGCGGGTCAGGCGTACCTTGCCGTCGCGCTCGACGCTGATCACCTTCACCTCGATCTCGTCGCCTTCCTTCAGGATGTCGGCCGGGTTCTCGATGCGCTCGTGCGCGATCTCGGACACGTGCAGCAAGGCTTCGTTGTTCGGCAGAATTTCGACGAAGGCGCCGAAGTCGACCAAGCGCTTGATGGTGCCCTTGTAAATCCGGCCAACTTCGGGCTCGGCCGTGAGGCCCTCGATGATTTGGATCGCGCGCTTGACGGCTTCCGAATCCGCGCTGGCCACCGCGACGGTGCCGTCGTCGTTCACGTCGACGCTGCAACCCGTCTGGTCGATGATGCCCTTGATGGTCTTGCCACCGGGGCCAATGATGATGCGGATCTGATCCGGCTTCACCTTGACGGTCGTGATACGCGGCGCCCAGCGGTTGATCTCGACGCGCGGCACGTTCAGGGTCTCGGCCATTTTTCCGAGAATGTGCAGGCGACCGGCGCGAGCTTGCTCCAAGGCTTGCTCGAGCACGCGACGCTCCAGGCCCTCGATTTTGATGTCCATCTGAATGGCGGTGATGCCCTTGTCGGTACCGCACACCTTGAAGTCCATGTCGCCGAGGTGGTCCTCGTCGCCGAGGATGTCGCTCAGAATCGCGACTTTGCCGTTCTCGGTGATGAGACCCATCGCGATGCCGGCAATCGGCTTCTTGATCGGCACACCCGCGTCCATCATGCTCATGCTGGCGCCACAGACGCTCGCCATCGAGCTACTGCCGTTCGACTCGAGAATTTCGCTCACGATACGAATCGTGTACGGAAAGTCCTCGTGCGAGGGCAAAAGCCGGGTGACCGCGCGCTCAGCCAAGGCGCCGTGACCAACTTCACGACGGCCGGGGCCGCGCATGGGCTTGGTCTCGCCGGTGCTGAAGGGCGGGAAGTTGTAGTGCAGTATGAAGCGCTTCCAGCTCTCGCCGGTGAGCGCGTCGATCTTCTGCTCGTCGGTGGCGGTACCAAGCGTCGCAGTGACGAGGGCTTGGGTCTCGCCGCGCTGGAACAGCGCCGAGCCGTGAACACGCGGCAACAGGCCCACTTCGCAGGAAATCGGGCGAATCGTGGTCGTGTCGCGGCCGTCGATGCGCTTGCCGGTGTTGAGCACCATCTCGCGCACGACGAATGCCTTGCGGTTCTCGATCTCTTCTTTGACCAGCTTTTCAACGGCCTTGTAGCCGTCTTCGCCGAGCTGAGCCGTGACGGCCGCCACGACCTCTTTCTTGATCGCGCCGTATTGATCGTAGCGCGCCTTCTTCTCTTTGATGACGCAAGCCACCTTGAGCTTCTCGTCAGCGAGGCCGGCAATTTTGCTGGCGAGGCCAGCGTCGATCTTCGGTACCGAGAACTCACGCTTCGGCTTACCGACGGCCGCGCGAATCTTCTCGATCAGGCCGATCACCTTCTGCGCCTCGTTGAAGGCAAAGTAGAGGGCGTCGATGATTTCGGTCTCGCTCGCCTCTTCGGCGCCGCCTTCGACCATGACGATGGCGTCTTTGGTGCAGGCAACGATCAAGTCGATGTCCGCCTTGGCGCTCTGCTCGAACGTGGGCAGCGCGATCAGTTCGCCTTCGACGCGCGCAACGCGCATGCCGGCGATCGGACCGCTCCACGGAATGTCGGAGATGTGCAGGGCCGCGCTGGCCGTCGACATTGCCAAAACGTCGGTGGGGTTCTCTTTATCGGCCGACAGCACGGTCGCGATGACCTGCGTGTCCTTCTTGAAGCCGTCCGGGAACAACGGACGCAGCGGACGATCCATCAGGCGCGACGAGAGGACCTCGTAGTCACGCAGACGGCCTTCACGCTTGAAAAAGCCACCCGGGATCTTGCCGGCGGCGTAGGTCTTTTCGACGTACTCACAGGTGAGCGGGAAAAAGTCGAGGCCAGGACGCTCTTCGGTCGAAACGGCGGTCACCAGCACCACGCTCTCACCATACGTGGCGAGCACGGCGCCGTGAGCCAGCTTGGCAAGACGACCAGTTTCAAAGGTGAGCGGACGCCCACCAACCATGACGGATTCACGTACGAACATGTTGCTCCCTCCAGCGGGATAGTCGCTGACGTGCGACGAAACGCCGGGAGCGGGCACCTCCTTCAGCCTCGATTCGTGGAGCGCTGACGAGCAGCGCTCCACGAAGCGAAGATGAAAGCGGACAGGCCCGCGCCCGGAGAATGACTAGCGAAAGCGCGAGAAACCTACTTGCGTAGGCTGAGTGCGCTCACGACTTTGCGGTAACGCTCGACGTTGGAACGCTTCAAGTAATCGAGTAGGCGACGACGTTGACCAACGAGCTTCAACAAGCCGCGACGCGAGTGATGATCCTTCTTGTGGGTCTTGAAGTGCTCGGTCAGATATTCGATGCGCTGGCTGAGCAGCGCGATCTGCACTTCGGGCGAACCCGTGTCGGTCTCATGCGTGCGGAACTTGGTGATCGTGGACGTCTTGGCCTCGGGCGCGAGGGGCATGTGCTTCCTTTCAAATCCTTTTTGAGCGCGCGAGTATACGCACGGTTCTTGCCCGGTCAACCGCGAGGCGCTCAGCGTCCGTTCAGTCGTGTGGGTCGGCTGGTCGCAGTAGCGTGCGTCGGCGGGTCGCGGTAGCGCGGGTCGGCGGGTCGCTATCCGCTTCTGGCTCGATTTAACGGGTATTTAGGGCTTGTAGCGGACGGGATAGCCGGGGTCTTCGGGCAATTTTCCGTCGACGCGGACCGCCCGGACCTCGCCCGAGAGCTGGGCCGGGCGAATGTAGCCGATGGCTCCCGGCAGCTTTTCGACGACGCGGCGCAGCGTGGCCAGGCTTTCGACGGTGCGGGGCGGGCCGCTACCGCCTCGAATCTTGCGGTCAATCCAGAAGCGCCCGACGCCCTCCGGGTCCATGCCGAGCACGACCGTGTCGAAGCCGACGCGGTCCGGGGTTTTGGGGGGGTGGTTGAGCGCGATCAGGCGCGTGCCGTCAGGATCGGTCAAACGCTCGCTCTGAAAGACGCGCCGCAAGTCCGCTACCGAGACGTTGGTGAGCTTGCTGCCCGGCGCCACGATGATGGCCAGCGCCACGTCATTCCCTGCCCTGACCGGGCGCGGCGCGACTGCCAGCAGGGTCGCCGCGAGGGCGCCCGCAAGCGTCAACAGAGGAAGGGTGCGGCGTCGCATCTCAGAATGCCCAGGCAGCCTGCGTCCCGAAGTACGACAGGTCGTCCTTTCCCAAGCCGGTACTGCCTACACCACTGAAAGTCGCACCCGCTAGCTCGGCTTTTAGAACGACGTTGGGGGTTGGCCGAAGATTCACGCCCAGCGACCAGGCCCACACGGGCGGAGCGTGATCATTGTTGGTGTAGCTTGAATGTTCTCCCATCACGTAGGGCATGAGGTTGAGCCACGGCGTGCGGTAGCCAAGCAACGTGTAGGCGCCGACACGGCGATAATCGGCCGCGAACGTGGGCTTCGGGTCGAAACCGGCCAGGCGGGGCCTGTAGCGCTCGTCGTACTCGGCCTCGTTGCTCATCACCTCTCCCTGCACGTGCAGGTTCTTCCAAATCCAGCGCACGTCCGCACCCAGGCTGAGCTCGTCGTACGCCGAATCGGTGGTGCGGTAGATCACGGCCACAGGTTGGCTGCCGGAGGTGTCGACCTTATAGCGCTTGGTCGAAGCCGTATAGCGCCCCCGGTACGCGGCGATGCCCACCGTGAGGTTACCGACGACCGACGACTCCACGTACAGGCGGCCGCCCACCGCCTTGTTGTTGTCGAGATCTCGGACCGCGTCGTAGGGCCCGCGTCCATTCGAAAGCGTGAGAGCGTAGCCTATCGCAGTTGGGCCGACGAAGTACTTGCCGAGCGCGGTAAGCCCCGTTTGCTGCTCTGGAAAGAAGGCGTCGCCGATGGGAAACGGCTTGTGTACGGCGATGATGGTCGGCGAGCCATGGTCGTCGTTCCAGTACCCGTAAGGCGTCAGCCATTGCCCGCCGCGGATGCTGAGAAAATCGAACGGTTGGTACTCGATCCAAGCTCGTTCAATCTCGATGGCGCCCCACGAAAACGTGCGTTGCAGCTCGGCGTAGTCGACCGCGGTCGAGTCCGGCACTGGAAACGTGCCGTCTGGGGCTGCGCGGTCGTCGTCGCCGAGCGGCGCGTAGGTGAAGCGCACTTCGGCCAAGCTGCGCCAGTTGTTGCCCAGCGTGGACGACAGGTACAGGTTCAAGTGCCCAACGTAAAAGCGCGGGTACGGCGCCACGTACTGCTTGAGGATGTTGGTCTTCTCGCCGAAGGTGTGCAGGTAGCTGAAGTCGGCGAAGCCGTAGAGTTCGAGCTTGGGGCCTTCCTCACCCACCAACATGTTGGTCGACGTGTCGACGGCGAAAGGCTCGTCAGGCAACGTTTCGGGGAGTTCAGCGTCGGCGATGCTTTTGGAAGCTATCGGTTTGGGGGGCGACGTTGGGGTCGCAGGCTCGTTCGGCGTGGCAGTAGCGGTCGGCGCGGCGGGGCTTGCTGTGGGGGCGGGGTCAACATCGAGTACAGCGGCTGGAGTCTGAGCCCACGCTATGCCGCCTATCGCGGAGCTGGTCAGAGCGAACGAAATCGCGACGCGGCGCTTCATTGAACCTCGGTGCCGCTCTGGGGCACGCAGGCATTGCTCGGAACGCAGATCGGATTGAAGAGCACGAAATCGCAGCAAACTTCGCCCTCGAAGCAGACGTCGGTGTTGCCGGCCGAGCACGGCACCAAGCACAAGTGCGACTGAATCGTCTCGCAGAACGTTGCTTCCCCCGAGCAATCTGCGCTGGTTTTGCACGCGTCACCGTGGCCCACCGGCGGCCGCCGGCAGTAGCTGTCTGCGCCAGCCTCGTGGCACAGGTAGCCGCCGTCACAGTCGGCAGAGCTACTGCAGGCGTTCGTGCAATAGCCGGCCCCGTCGTTCGGCACGTGACACAGCGTGTAATCTTTGGAGGTGCAGGGTGACGTGTCCGGGTCGCAAGCGCCGCCGAGCTCTTGGGGAATGGCCTCACAGACAGCGGCCTCGGACCCACGCGCGTACCCGTCCACGCACACGCACGCGCCGTTGGACTCGCGTTCGTTGTCGCCGCATGGAATGCAGCCCGCCGTTCCGGGCACGAAGCCTGGCTCGCAAGCACAGCGATCCGCGCTCAGCAGCACTTGGTGCGGACCGCAACGCTCGTCACCGTCGTAAACACATGCGGTCGGCGCCACGCTCAGCAGCGCTCCCAACCAAACGAAGCCGAAAAAACGCATCACTCCAACCTTAGTTACGGAGCATGTTACAGGTTCTTAAGGCGCCCCATCCAGCCTCGCGGAGCACCGACCTTCCCGTGGGCCGGACTAGAAACGGGCCTGGGCCGCCAGAAAAAAGGAGAGCGAATCTGGCGCCGCAAAAATGCGGGACTCGCCCGAGCCTAGCGCCCTGAACGCGACGCGATTCGGGTTGCGTTGGTACTCGCCGAACAAGGCCAGCGTCACGCTGGTCGAGGCTTGAAAGCGTGCGCCGAGCCGTCCCGACACGACCGGCAGACGCCCTGCCCCCGTTGGCAGCGCTTCGAGGCCGCTCGGCCCGCCGACCACCAGTGTCTGTGGCAAGCCCGGCAACGCGCTCGGCGTCTGCAATGCCGCCGGTAGACGCAGCGCGACCTCCGCGCTCGGCACCAGGTGGCCGGGTAGCGCCACGCTCGCACCCAGCCACGCGGTCAGCTCGGCGTGCTCGAGCGCGCGTTGCGGCAGCGTCTCGCCCCGCGCCAGACGCGCGTCGTTACGCAGTACGAACGGCAGACTGCGCCAGGTCAAGGCGGCGTGGGCGGCCAGACGACGGCCTCGGGCAGAGCCGTACAGGGCCGCGGCGGGAGCCGGCCGAAGCTCGGTCGTGTTGGGCGCTTCGAAGCGCCGCAACCGCTGCACGAGGGTGACGGCTTCCAGCGCGAGCGCGAAGCCGGGGGCCCTTGTGCTCTCGAATCGCGTCGGATCCTCGGCAAACGTGGGCGGGCGAAACGGCTCCGCGCTGGGTGCTGGCTCGACCACACCGCGATGCCAGACCACGCGCAACGAAGCCCCTTCGACGAAGCCGGGCGCCGCTTTGCTGGGCGAGAACGCGGGGCGCTGGAAGTAACCGAAGCCGCCCTCGACCTGCAGGCTGGCGCCAAGCGCTGCGCTGCCGCCGAAGAGCAAGCCCCACAGGCGCCTCCGGCCGCGCAGTGGGTCGTCCGCGGTCGCCCACTTGAGACCTGAAAAAAGCCGCATTCGCCCGAGCTCGAAGCCCAACCGCAGGCCTGGAGCCGCGCCCGTTTTCGCTAGAAAAACGGACTCGCCACGCCCAGCGTCGGTCCCGCCCCAGTCGAGCGTGTGCAGGTAGCCGAGCCGCACGTAGTCGGTGTCGAACGGGAAAGCCCGCAAGCTCAGTTGCCCCACGCGCCCCAACCGCCACGTCAGTCCGAGCGAGCTGGAGACGTCGCGCAAGCTCGCGGCTCCAGCGTCGACCTCGTTGAGGCCCAGCTCGAGCCGCAGGCTGGCGTCAGTCCTTACCCCGGGCAAGAAGCCCGGGTCGGTGGTCGCCAGCGCAAGACGAGTGCGACTGGCGTCTCCGCGGCGCACACTCGCCAGCTCCTCCCAGGGCAGCGTCTCGGCACGCTCAGCGTCGCCCAAGACGTCGCCGCTGTCCAAGAGGCACGTCAGCTCGGATTGGTACGTCGCTTCGGCGCGCGCCGAGCCGCTCAGGCCGAGCCAAACGCCCAGGCACCAAGCCGCACTACGGCAACATGACGATGCGGCCATCGCGCCCTCCCTCGGCGACCGGCAGCGTGGCGCAAGTCGCGCGGGCACGAGCCGGCGTGAGCGGACACGCCAGAGCCCCAAACCCCTCGCGACAGCGCGTTTCGGTCCAAGCTGCCAGCGCGCGGGCGCACGGCTCCGTATCGCGCAGGCTAGGCAGCGTTTCGAACCGCTCGGCTATCAGCTGCAGCGGGCTGGCAGCGACGTCGCTGCCCGAGCGGCCCACGACGTCGAAGTCTGCGCCCGGCAGCGTGAGGTAGGCCGGCAGCGCGACCAGCAGCCACTCGTCGTCGGCTAGCGTGGCGTCGGCATAGGGGCCGGGACGCGCAATTTCCAAACAGTCGACGCTGCGACTGGCGCAGGCCGCGCAGTGCACCCGCAAGCGCAAACCAGCGACCTGCAGAGACGCTTCACAAGCGCGCGCCGCGGAGCGAACCGCAGCGCGCACGAGGCCTGCTCGCAGCGCGCTGCCTTCCAGCCACACCAAGCGCCAAGGCTCATCGAACGGAAACGCTAACGCCAGATCCGCGCGCAAGAGCGGCCCCGCTTCGAGGTCGGCGCGCAGGCCCGAGCTGTTGAGGAGCACCACGTCCGCCGACGTGCCCAGGCGGACGGCGTCGACCGTGAGGTTGCCGAGCGCAGAATCGCCGGCCAGCGCCGAGCGTCGGGTGAGCGGTGCCGGCAGAAACGCAAGCGGCACCTCGGGCGGAGGGCGCCGAGCCTCCAAGTATTCCGCCACCTGCGGCTGCGCCGGAACCCGGGTCGCCAGCGGCAAATGCGTCAAGGCAAGCTCGCGCAACTCCAGGCTGCCGGGCTCAGCCGGATCGGGGGCCAGCGTGAGCTCCAGCCGCGACAGCCAGCGCGCGTAGGCGCCGCTGTGCACGATCGGCACACGACGCGGCGAGCAACCGCGGCGTGCTTCGAGCGCGGCTGTGTTGCAGTCGTCTTGCCACTCGGGTTCGGCGGTCAATAAGTGCTGGTGCCCGCCCAACACCACATCGATGCCCGTCGTGCCTCGAACAAGCGCCTGATCTGCCTCCAAGCCCAGATGGCTGAGCACCACAATCAACGCGGCCCGCGCTGCGATGGCATCGACCTCGGCTTGGACTGCGGCCGCCAGTTCTGCTGCCAGTTCGAGCCCCCACGGATTGTCCGGGCTTGCCAGATTGGGCGGGCTGCTCGGATTCGCGACGCCCACCACGCCGACTCGAACGCCGCCCACCTCGAGCAATGCACTCGGCTGTAAAAGACCGGCAAGCGCCGAATCTGCGCGGGGTCGCAGGTTGGCGCCCAGCACCGAAAAATCCGCAAAATCCGCCAGCAATCGCGCTAGCTCCGCGCCCCCGAGCGACAGCTCGTGATTGCCGAGCGTCATCGCGCCTAGGCCAAGCGCGCTCAACAGCTCGAGCTCGACTTGGCCGCCAAAGCGATGAAATACCTCCGCGCCTTCGAGTGCGTCGCCACTGTCGAGCCACAGCACCTCGCCACGTCGCCGTTCGGCCTCGAGCAACGTCGCCAGGCGCGCGACGCCGCCCACTTCCGTGAGCGCGAGCGGCTCACCCAGGCCGAGCTCGGCCTCGAAACGAGAGATGCGGGAGCGAAAGGGCCAGACTCGGGAGTGGATGTCGGCGGTGTGGAGGAGCGTCAGGGCCTGGGTTGGCCCCTGCATCGCAACAGGTGCTTCATCGCACCCCAACGCTAAAGCGCCGCACAGCGCTGTTTGCCCTATTCGCCCCCGCATGACCCCCCATCGGTCGCGAGGACGCACGGGTTGCGAAGAAAATCGGGCTCAGCCTTCGGACAGCAGGCGACCGAAGTGACGCGTCAGGGCTGCCTGAACGCCGGCCGCGGTGCGCTCGGCCAGGGCGTCATTGGCGGCGCGCTCGGTCTGGGTGAGCGTTACGTTGGCCAGCACTTCCCTCACCTCGGGTACGGCGGCGGCCTCCATGCTCATTTCGCGCAGGCCCATGCCGACCAGCAACAGAGCGGCCATGGGGTCGCTCGCCATGGCGCCGCACAACAGCACGGGCCGCTCGCGGGCACGGCCGGCGGCGATTACGTTCTGAATCAGTCGCAAAATCGCGGGATCGAAATACGAGGCCAGGTATGCCAGCTCCGGCGTGGAACGATCGACCGCCAACGTGTACTGCACCAAGTCGTTGGTGCCGATGCTCATGAACTCGGCGTGCTCGGCGAACTCGTGGGCCATCACGGCCGCCGACGGCACCTCCACCATGATACCGAGCGAGATGTGCTCGGCGCGCGGCAAGCCGCGGGCGTCGACGTCCTTCACGGCTTGGTCGTACAGCTCCTTCACGGCAAACAGCTCGCCCAAGGAGGCGATCATCGGCAGCATGATGCGCAGCTTGCCGTGCGCGGTGGCGCGCACCATGGCGCGCAGCTGCGTCATGAAAATTTCGGGGCGCGCCAAGCCCAGGCGCACCGCGCGTAGCCCCAGCGCCGGATTCATTTCGGAAGGCGTCCGAAACACCGACGCGAACTTGTCGCCGCCTATATCGAAAGTGCGCAACGTCACCGACAGCGGGTTCATGATCTCCGCCACACGTCGGTACGTGTCGTACTGCTCGTCCTCGGTCGGCGGCTCCGTCCGATCCATATACAAAAATTCGGTGCGATACAGGCCGATGCCGCGCGCCCCGTGACTGAGCGCACCCAGCGCCTCCGACGGCAGGTCGATGTTGGCGCGCAACTCAATTAGCTCGCCCGAGCCGAGCTTGCTGGGGCGATCGCGGGCTTCGCGGCGCAGCCGCGAAAGCTCCAAAAAGCGCGCTGCCCGCGCCTGGAACTCGATGACCGTCTCGGGGCGCGGGTGCAGCAGCAGCTGCCCGCGCAAACCGTCGACGATCATCGCGTCGCCGTTGCCAATGCGCGACAGCGCCCCGGCCACGCCGACCACGGCCGGGATCTCCAGCGCGCGCGCGACGATGGACGTGTGGCTGGAGCGCGTGCCGACCTCGGTCACCAGCGCCAGCACCTTTTCGCGCGTCAAACCGACTGTCTCGGCCGGCGAAAGGTCGTGCGCGACGATGATGCGCGGCTCGCTTGTTTCGGGGACGGCGGCAGTTTTAGCGCCGCTAATGGCCAGGCGAATGCGCGCGCCCACGAATTCGAAATCGTGGCTGCGCTCGGCCAAATAGGCGTCGCCCCCGCGCCTGAGCTGCGCGGCCATTTGCGTCACCGAAAGATCCAGCGCCCACTCGGCGCACACCAGCTCGGTCTCGATGCGCTGGGTCACCTCAGCCAGCAGCAACTCGTCCTCGACCATCAAAGTGTAGGCTTCCAGGACCGAGATTTCGATCTTGGTCGCGGTCGCTCGCGCCTTGTTCGAAAGCTCGCGCAGCTCGGCAGCGGCTTGCTCCACGCCGGATTTGAAGCGGTCGATTTCGGCGTTGACGTCGCCGGCCTGAACGTGGCGATGCACGACCCCGGTGCGCCCGAGTGCCAGCACCACGGCTTTGCCTAGCGCGACGCCGGGCGAGCCGGGCAAGCCGGACAGCGCCACTTCGGCGCGCGTCTCTTTTTGCCCCTCGCCTTCGCTCATTCGTCCTCGCCGAAGCGATCGAAAATCAGCTGACCGAGCTTCTCGACCGCTTCCGCCGCCGCGGGCCCGTTGGCCTCGACGTCGAGCTTGGTCCCCTTGGAGCCGCACAGCAACAGCACGCCCATCACGCTCTTGGCGTTGGCGGTTTGACCAGCGCGACCTACGGTGATTTCGCAGGGAAATTTGGCCGCCAGCTGGACTAGCTTGGTGGCGGCGCGAGCGTGCAGGCCCAGCTTGTTCCGGACCTCGAAGGTGCCTTTGGCGATCGTCATGTCGAGTTGCCTCCGTCCGGGTCGCCGCCCTTGCCAGCGATATTTACGCGGTCCACGTCGCGGTGAATGACGTCTATGGGGAGACCGGTTCGCTTTCGCAAGACCTCGGCCAACTGTTCCGAAACCACGACGGAACGGTGTCGACCCCCGGTGCAGCCAACGCCGACGGTCAGGTAGCTTTTGCCCTCGCGCTCGAAGCGGGGCAGGCAAAATTCCAGCAGTTTGGCCGAAACATCCAAAAATTCGGCGGTGCCGTCGCTGCCGAGCACGTAGTCGCGCACGGCCGGGTTCGTACCCGGCAGCTTCGACAACGTGGGCACGAAGTACGGGTTGTCCAGGAAGCGCACGTCCAACACCATGTCGGCGTCGACGGGCGGCCCAAACTTGAAGCCGAATGACAACAAGCGCGCTTTCAAGCGTGGCGTGCCGCCTGCGCTGGGGCCGAAGTGGCCCAGCACCTCGCGACGCAGGTCGTGCACGCTCATGCGCGTGGTATCGAGCACGATGGAGGCGCGGGCCCGCAGTGCCGTCAGCAGCTCGCGCTCGATGCGGATGCCGTCCAGCACCGCCAAAGCGCCTTGTTCGCTGCCCGCTTCCGAGCTGGTGGTCAGGGGGTGCGGTCGGCGCGTACTCGAAAAACGCCGCAAAAGCGCTTCGTCGGAAGCGTCCAGGAATAGCACCGTCAGCTCACGCTCGGGGCTCTGAAGCTGTTGCAGCACCGACCCGACTCCGTCCAAGAAGCGGCGCACGCGCACGTCGATGCCGAACGCCACGCGATGGACTCCGGCTGCAGCGAAGGCCTCCAACGTGCTGGGCAAGACGGGCGTCGGTAAGCTGTCGACGCAGAAGTAACCCAAGTCCTCGAGCGCGTTGACGGCCGTGGACTTGCCAGCGCCGCTCAGGCCCGTGACCACCACTACGGAGGTGACCTTCGGCTTTGGGGTCACCGGCTCGGTCATGGCTTGTTGGGCTCCGTGCTCGGCACCAGCGACACGGGCGGTGGCGCCGAGCTCTCGTTGGCCGAATAAGAGCGGAACTGGCTGCTGGGTGGCCGAAAGCTGCGAGTTTCGGCCGTCTCGGGCCGCAGCAGCCCCTGTTCCAGGTTCTTCACGAACTCACGCGCCGGGTGGTGCCCCGCTTGCCGCAAGAGCTCGTTGCGAGCGGCGATCTCGATGATGCTGCTCATGTTGCGCCCCGGCCGCACGGGCAGCACGACCTCGCGCACGGACACGCCCAAGACGTCGCGGTAGCGATCTTCCAGCCCGATTCGGTCGTACGGCGCGTCCGGCTGCCAAAGCTGCAGCTCGACCACCAAGTCCACCCGCTTTCTTTCTCGAATGGCCGTGACGCCGAACAGGTCCTTGATGTTCAAAATGCCCAGGCCGCGCACTTCGATGTGGTGACGCAACAGGGCCGCCGGTTGGCCAAACACCATACCAGGCGGGCGGTAGTCGCACTCGATGACGTCGTCAGCCACCAACCGATGCCCGCGCATCACCAGCTCCAGCGCACACTCGCTCTTGCCGATGCCACTTTTGCCCAAGAGCAACACACCGACCTCGAAGACGTCCACCAGCACGCCGTGGATGCGGGTACGCGGAGCCAAGCGTTCGTCGAGCAGTGTGTGTAGTGACGCGATGACCTGCGACGAGCGCTCCGTACACACCACCAACGGAGTGCCGGTGCGCTCGGCTTCGGAGCAGAAGGCGCGCGGCGGGTCCACTCCGCGCGTTACCACCACGCACGACAGCGGTAGTGAGAAGAACGCCAGCGCAGCGCGCTCCTGCTGCTCCTCCGTCAAGCTCTCGGCGTAACTGAGCTCGGTTTCGCCCAGCACCTGAATGCGAGACGGCACGACGCCGTGCAGGTGCCCGACCAGCACCAAGCCCGACTTCTGGATGCGCGGGTGCGCTATTTCGCGACCGAGCCCCGCAGCGCCGCCCACCAACCGCACGTTGAGCCCCAGGTGGGGGTCGTCGAGCAGCTCTCTCACCGAGATTGAGCGGAGCGCTTGCGAAGGGGGCTCGTAGGTCACCCTCGCCTTACCTCACTTGGACGTCGCGTCGTGCGACTCAATCAGGTCGTAGGCAAGCTGGGAGCTTTCGGCGTTGGCCAGCTGCTTGCGCGTGCCCTCGTCGCGCAAAAGCCGTGAAATACGGGCCAGCGTCCGCAGGTGCTCGCCCGTTGCGCGCTTGGGGCCGACCACGCCGAACACGATGTGCACGGGTTGGCCGTCGATGGCGTCGAAGTCGATCCCCTTTGGGAACAGAAGCAGCGCGCCGGCCTGCGCCTCGGCATGTTCGAGCGCGCTATGCGGAATCGCCACGCCGTCCCCGATACCCGTGCTTTGTAGCTGCTCGCGCTCGAGCAGCAGCGCCAACACTTCGTCCTCGGGCGCGGAGACGGCCGAGCCCAATAGGCCAGCCAGCGCTTGCAGCGCGGCCGCCTTGTTGGGCAACGCGCCAGCCTGGTCTACCAGGATTCGGTCTTTAGTCAGTATGTCGGACAGGCGCATGGCTACAGGGCTCGAAATAGCGCTCGATTGCAGGGTCATCGCTTCGACTTCTTGGCGACCTTCTTGGCAGGTGGCGCCTTCTTTGCGGCCTTCTTCGCCGGTTTGGGCGCCAGAGCCTCGGCAGCCAGCGCTTCGTCGTCAGCCGCCGCCTTCGCGGTACGACGACGCGCTTCGGCAGCGCCCTTAGTGACACGGATCTGTCGATCGAGCTTCTCCATCATGCGATCGATCGACGTGTACATGTCACTGCTGCTCTCCTTGGCCTCGAGGTGCGCTCCGCCGCTGGAGATACGCGCTTCGGCGACGTGCTTGAGCTTTTCTACCGAGATGGTCACCTTCGCGGTCATGGGCTGGCGCAGAAATTTCTGCAGCTTGCCAAGCTTTGCGGCCGTGTGCTTCTTGATGGCTTCACTCGCGTCCATGTGGCGAAAAGTGATGCTGACGTTCATGTTCTGTGGGGCTCCTTGGGCTCAGCTCATTAGACCCCAAGTGCCCGTGTCCCGCCAGAGCACCGCGTCAATTCTCGCTTCCCGTAAACGTGCCCGTGCCCGTGCCCGACGGGACTATCCGACGTTTGGTGGGTAGGCCCTGCCTGCCTGACCATTGATCTCATTTGTCAGCCGCCCGCCCGCCCAGCCTGGCTTCTGGCGAGGCTTTCGCGAGGACCGGAGCGGAGCGGAGGTGGCTACGTGAGCACCGGACCGCAGCGAAAACGAAGCCAGAAGCCAGGATCGGCGGGCGTGGCTACCAGCTGAAATGAGACCAATGGTGAGTGCCTGCGCGGGCAGCAGCCCGCGGCGCGCGCAGGCTACGCCTGCGCCAGGAACCCCGGCCTACCACAAATAGGCCGGACGACTGTTTTGAGGACCGTCGGGCACGGGCACGGCTGTCGATCCTGCAGAAGTTCCTGAGTGAGATCGATCAGTTAGGGGCGGCGGTGCGTCACCGTCTTGCCAAGATCGCCCAGTTGGGATCTATCCCTGG
>JAYUYU010000337.1:0-6121 GCA_043752365.1 Myxococcales bacterium
AGCTCCAAAGTGCGGGCGCGATCATCCGCAACTTTGAGTAGCGCCGGGCGGACGCGCTCGGTGACTTCGGTCATTTTCGACAGCACGCTCAGGCGCGAAGCGGGGCCGCTGGAGCGCTCCTCGGCGCGCGTCTTGGCCAGCATGCCGGTTTTGAGCAGGTTCTCGGTCGGCGTAGAGTTCTTCTGCAGGGCGCCGGTCGCGCAGTGGTGGTTGGTCACGACCAAGCCTTCCTTCGAAACGAACGAAGCCGAGCAGCCGTTCAGGTTCACGATCGAGCTGAGCAGGCTCGACTTCGGATCGGACAGCAACGCCGGATCGATGGCGAGCCCTAGCCCCTTCAGCTCTGCCGCCCGCAGCGGCATTTGCGACGGCATCCACATGCCGCCAGGATTTTCGAACGCCGGCTTGGCGGCGCCGGGCGTTGCGCTGGCCGCACTGGCGCTGGGCAACACGGCAGGCGGCGGGGCAGGCTTCGCTTGCGGCGAAGCGCACGACAGCGCGTAGGTGGAGAAGGCGAGGGGCGCGAGGTAGCGGAGCCGGGGCATGAGGTCCGGCATGCTAGATCAGGGCTGGGTGCTCGTCGTTATTTAGGTGGCGATGCGTCCTAGCTTCGTCATCGTCAGCCGTGCCGCGCGCACGATGAGCGAGCGCGGCAGCACTTTCGAAGCCAGCGTTTGCACGCTGTTGACGAAGCCCGGCGTCTTCAGCACCGCGTGGCGCGCGTACGCGTCCAGCGCGCGCTCGACCACCGTGTGCGCGTCCAGGCTGGCGAACGACACCACCGAGCTCTGCGACATGCTGGCGGCGGCTTGAAAGCCGGTCGGCACTGGGCCGGGGCACAGCACCAAAGCGCGTACGCCGGAGCCCCGTAGCTCTTCGGCCAAGGCCAAGGTGAAGCTGAGCACGAAGGCTTTGCTGGCGCCGTAGGTCGACATGAACGGCGTCGGCTGGTGACCGGAGGTGCTAGCGACGTTCAAGATTCCGCCGCGTTTGCGATCGAGCATGCCGCGCAGTAGCGCGCGACTCAGCACCACGACGCTTTCGCAGTTCACGCGCACCATGTGCGCTTCGCGCTCGACGTCCAACCCCTCGAAGCGCCCGGCCGTGCCGAAGCCGGCGTTGTTGATCAGGTGGTCGATGGCGATGCCACGCGCCTTCAGTTCTTTGGCGAGCGTGAGCGCGCCCTCGGCCTCGGCCAAGTCTTGCACGAGGACCTGCACCAAGACGCCGTTGACGCGTGAAAGATCGGCGGCCAAGCGCTCGAGCTTGTCGCGCGAGCGCGCGGTGAGCACCAAGTTGGCGCCCCGACGCGCCAGCTCACGCGCGAACTCTTCTCCCAAGCCAGAGGAGGCGCCCGTGACGAGCGCCGTGGTACCGCTGAAGACCTCGCGTTTGGCCATGCTTAGCCGCCCCAATCGCCGCGCTGCCCGCGCTGCCGCAAGTAATGATCTGCCAAAACGAGCGCTACCATGGCCTCCCCGATTGGTACGAAGCGAGGCAACAAGCAAGGGTCGTGGCGACCTTTGGTGCGAATGGTCGTGGCGTCACCCGCTTGGGTGACGGTGTTTTGCTCGAGCGGCAGGCTGCTGGTGGGCTTGATAGCGGCTCGCATCACGATTGGCATGCCGCTCGAAATACCGCCCAGCATGCCGCCATGGCGGTTGGAAAGCGTGCTCACCTTGGCGCCGCCAGGGCCTTTTTCGGCCGTGAAAAGGTCGTTGTGCTCACTGCCGCGCATGGCCGCGACCTTGAAGCCAGCGCCGTATTCGACGCCGACGACGGCCGGCAAACTGAACAGCGCCTTGGCTAGGTCGGCCTTGAGCTTGTCGAACACTGGCTCACCCAAGCCGGCCGGCACGCCTGTAGCGACGATTTCGCTGACGCCGCCCACCGAGTCCTGAGCTTTGCGCATTTCTTCGACCAACGTGACCATTTGCACGGCGCGTTCGGGCACGGGGCAGCGCACGATGTTCGGCGAGCCGTCCGGTAGCGTCTCGACTTGCTCGAGGGTGACGGCCGACGGATCTGCAACCTCGGCCACGATATGGCCGACTTGCGTGACGTAGCCGATGACTTGGCCGCCGAACGCCTGCGCGATCAGCTTTTTTGCCACCACGCCTGCGGCGACGCGCGACAAGGTTTCACGTGCGCTGCTGCGGCCGCCGCCGCGGTAGTCGCGGAAGCCGTACTTCTGGTCGTAGGTGTAGTCGGCGTGGCCGGGCCGGTACTTGTCCTTGATGTCGGAATAGTCTTTGCTCTTCTGATCGGTGTTGCGCACCAAGATAGCGATGCTGGTACCGGTCGTGCGCCCCTCGAAGACACCGGCCAAAATTTCCGGTTCGTCGGCTTCTTGGCGCTGCGTGACGATGTGGCTTTGACCGGGGCGACGGCGCGCGAGATCCACCCGCAGGTCGTCCTCGGAAAGAGCGATACCGGGCGGGCAGCCGTCGATGATGACGACGTTGCCCGGACCGTGTGATTCGCCGGCGGTGGTGATGCGGAAGGCTTGACCGAAGCTATTGCCCGACATGAGCGGGGCGGAGCTTACTACCTAAAAGCCGTCGCGCACTCCTACGACGAAGCGGATTGAATCCAGCTCTGCGCCGCTTTCCAGGGTTTCGGTGCCAAAGCCGACTAGGGCCTGGAAGATGTTGTCGCGGGAGCCGCTGGTCTCGAGGCCGAACGCGGTCGACAGTCGGGCTCGGCCCGGTCGTAGGCCGTCGAAGTGAGGGCCGAAGACGTTGCCGACCCCAGCCTGCAGCGAGCCTCGGAACGCGAGCCAGATGGGCCACGTGTAACGCAGGTCGACCACCGCAGACGAGCGATCGGCGAGTCGCCCGAAGCGCAGGCCGGGCATCGTGCGCCCGCCGCCCAAATCGGCGAGCTGGGTGAACGGGGTTGGCCGGTCACCTAGCGGGTCGACGAGCACGGCCGTGAGTGAGATGCCGAGGAACCGGCCGCCGTCCATCAAATCGACGAACCCGCCCAGAGTACCGCCGTAACGCAGCCAACCAGAGGCAGGCGAGTTGGCGAGGTCGACGCTTTGTTCGATCGACGCATCCAGCCGCACGCCGTTTTTGGTGCGCGACTTGCCGCGCGAGTCGAGCACCATGCGCGCCCCGGCGAAGGGCGCGCGGTAACCGTCCCGGTAGCCCGCGGGCTCCGGCAGCTTGCCAGCCGCGACCGCTTCGTCGAGAGACGGCGTGTAGCCGGGCTTACCGCGGTCGTCCTCGTCGTAGTCGCTGTGACCGAAAGAAGCGCCGCGATAGCCGATGGTGGTCTGGAGCACGTTGCGGTCGCTGAACGTAACGCTCGCCTGCAGGTGGGCGTAGGCGGTCCTGCCCTCGTAGCGCACCAGGCTTGCCTCACGAGTGTCCGGTCCGAGGCCGTAAAACGTGAAATCAGGCCGCTTGGTGAGCTTGCCCCTGAGCGAAAATTCGAAATCTTCGAAGACGACGCGCTCCTTCAACGTGCCCGACAGCCAATGCGGGCCCCACGTCGAACCGCGAAAGCGCAGCTGATGACCTTTGAAGCCGACGTCGTCCCAATAAGCGTACAAGCCGGCGCTCGGCTCGAAGCCGAAGTCGACCAGCGCGAACGGCACCACGCCCGCTGGGTTCACTGCGCCAAGCGCAAAAAAATTGGAAACGGCCGCGGGCCAGCCCGATTTTTCCGCGTACGTCATGCCAGCCGCGAGTGGCCTGCGCACCACGTACTCGCTCACCACGTAGGCTGGAAACAGCAGCACACGCGGGAGCCACAAGGCTTTGCGGGCAGGCGACTGTGGGGCTTTACCGCGACCGTCGTAGTCGGGGACGGCGCGTTTCTTCGGCCGGGCGGCGCTTTTGGCGGGCTCGACCGCGTGCGCGTCGAGTGCTCCGAACAGCAAGCACGCGCCGAGCACCAGTCGCGAAAGTCCCGAGGCCACGTTCACCGGGACCGCAGCCTAGCCCAGGTCTTGCCCGCCGGTGCCTTCGTCAGCTGGTGAACGACGGTGTCCTACGTGCGCATCTCGTCACGCGACGCTTCCTCGAACAGCCGCTCGAACAGCGGCAGCAGATCGTCCTGAGCTAGCGCCTCGCTTAGGTCCGCCAGGGTCTTCCGGATCAGTCCGAGATCCAACTTGCCGCTTTGGGCCGACAGGATGGCGACAACGTCTTCCTCGTCCTTGCGGCGTCCGGCGAGCACCTTCATCGCCACCATGTCCTCGGCTGCCGCGACGGGCACGCTCAGGCCTTGGACCACGCGGACTACGGCCCGCTCCAGAAAAGATACTTCGAGGCCTGGCCCGCCCAGCACGACGTCAGCCGGGAAGCCCGACTGACGATGCACGACGGGGAGCACCCGCGTCGTTCGTACGAAGGCTTCATCAGGCGCGCGCAACAAAAAGCCGTTCTCCTCCAGCACTTTGGCGAAGGCTTGTGTAGGGACGCTTCCGAGCTGCACCGTGAGATCCGCATCGGCCGTCAGTCGTGGCGACCCGTACAGCAGCGCTGCCTGCGCGCCGAACAAGTACCAGCCGACGTTCAGCTCCGCACATGCTCGCTGAAAGTCAGCGAGTAGTGCGAGCAAAGGGCGCGGCTTGTGAGGCACGATCGATGAGCTTCTTCAGTCGGACGTGGTGGGCGAGATCTTCGGCTTGGTAACTGGCGTTTGGAAAGTCCGAGACAGCCCTGGCGTGGTCGTAGAGCGTTTGGCCGGCTTCGAAGGCGCCGAGGCCGTCGCCTGACTGCGCGACGGCTCGCCAATGTGCGCGCTTGAGCGTACTCACCGTTGCGCGGGAACGGCGGGCAAACTCGCGGAGATCTTCGGCGCGCACGGGTCGAGTTAAGCACGCGCGGCTGGTGCTTGCTACTCCGGTGCCTTTCGGATTCACTCCGAATCGAGGAGACTCCGTGACCCCACTCACCCGCATTTCCGAAGACGAACGGCTGTTTTTCGACACGGTGCTCGAGTTTGCGAAGCAGCGGATTGGGCCATTGGTTTCGCAAATGGACGAGCAGGCTTCGCTCGACCCGAGCCTCTTGCCCGCGCTGTTCGAGCTGGGAGTGATGGGCGTGGAAATTCCGGAGCAGTACGGCGGCTCCGGCTCCAGCTTCTTCAATGCCATTTTGGCGGTCGAGGCGCTGGCGCGCGTCGACCCCAGCGTATCCGTCCTGGTCGACGTGCAGAACACGCTCGTCATCAACGCGCTCTTGCGTTGGGCCAACGACGAGCAGAAGCAGCGCTACTTGCCCAAGATGGCTAGCGATTGGGTCGGCTCGTACGCACTCAGCGAAGCGTCATCGGGTTCGGATGCGTTCGCGCTCAAGCTGCGCGCCGAGAAGCGCGGCGACCGCTACGTGCTGAACGGCCGCAAGCTGTGGATCACCAACGCCGCCGAGAGCTCGCTGTTCGTGGTGTTCGCCAACGTCGACCCTTCGCTCGGTTACAAGGGCATCACGGCGTTCCTAGTCGAGAAGAGTTTCGCGGGTTTTTCGGTAGGCAAGAAGGAGCACAAACTCGGTATTCGCGCCTCCAGCACGTGCGAGCTGATGTTCGACAACGTCGAAGTGCCGGCCGAAAATGTGTTGGGCGAAGTCGGGCGCGGCTACAAGATCGCCATCGAGGCGCTCAACGAAGGGCGCATCGGTATCGGCGCGCAAATGCTGGGTTTGGCTCAAGGTGCCTTCGATGGCGCGCTGCCGTACATGCGTGAGCGCGTGCAATTCGGCAAGCCAATTGCCGAGTTTCAGGGCATGCAGTTCTTGTACGCGCGTGTGGCGATGGAAATCGAAGCGGCCCGATTGATGGTCTACAACGCGGCGCGCCTCAAAGACGCCGGCGAGCCCTTCGTCAAAGAAGCCGCCATGGCCAAGCTGTTCTCCTCCGAGGTGGCCGAACGCACCGCCAGCCAATGCGTCGAATTCTACGGCGGTGTCGGTTTCACCAAAGAATACCCAGCCGAAAAGTTCTACCGCGACGCAAAGATCGGAAAGATCTACGAGGGAACGAGCAACATGCAGTTGGTTACAATAGCAAAGCTGTTGTAGTTTTGTTCTCCTCCGCGCTTCGCGTTGTGTGCCCTGCGTCCGTGCTGACTTGAAGCGCGATCGGCGCTCGGCCTCGCCGAGTTTTCTCA
>JAYUYU010000338.1:0-2313 GCA_043752365.1 Myxococcales bacterium
GCGCCGCCACCTTCACGCTCTTCGACGCTGAGCGCGCCTTCTTCTCGGGCTCGTAGTACAGGCGCGCTTCGGCGCCGCCGTCGACGGCCCTGACGGGCATGGTCGCTTGCAAGCTGTAGTTGAAGACCTGCTTGGCGCTGGGTGCCAAAGCCGTGATGTACAGGATGAGTTGGCGGCCGGTGGTCTCGAACTTCGAAGGCTGCCGTCGGCCAGGTACTTCTGGAGGTCGGCGGTGTTTACGCGAAGCCGGGGGCGATGCCAAGCGTGACCGACACCATGTTTTGCGTGACGGTTTCGTTGTTTTGGAGTGTGACGCTGGCTTTCACCACGTCGTCGACGAACAAGTCGCTCTTTTGCTCTGCGCTTTGGTGAGCCAGACAATGTGCCGCCGCGCGGAGCCTCGCGCTGAGACCGGCTCGCTGCCCGAGTCTTGCGGTTGGGGCGGCTTGCGGGGAGTGATGAAGCCGTTCAGGGAGGCTCACCGGGCCTTCCGAGGGGAGGTGTGCCGACGGCCATCTCGGCCCACCCCGGCTTAAATTGCGTACGCGCCGGGAATTGGACGGAGCTCGACACCACCATCGGGTCAGTTGGTCAACCACCCGCGCCTGGACGCACGACGACTCAGGACGGGTGTGCGACCAAACCTTCCACCTCTATTGTTTCGAAGAGGTGCCAGCGCTGTGCGGTCGCTGCGGCGCCGCCACGCACCTGGCTAGTGACGTGGCTACGCCGTGCCCAGGCCCATTGTGTCTCTTGCTGGACTGTTGGGTCGTCAAGACGCCACTCCATTGCTGTCGCGTTTCGGACGCGTGAACGTGACGAAAGTCTGGCGTGTGCGTGAGCGGCGAGTGTTCGGTGTGTGGTGCTCGCGCTTTACGCTTGCGGCAGCCCAGCTGTCGCGTTAGAGCGGCCACGCGGGGAATGACTAAGGCGGGTCGAAGCAAGAGCAGCGGGTGGAAGGCGTGGTTGGTGCGCGTGGTTGTCGCATTCGCCATGGTTGCTCCGGCTTGCGGGGCGTCGACGATCCCGCAGGCGAGCTCCGATGCTGACGCTGGGTCCGACACCGACAATTGTGAGGTCGGCGAAACTCGTGAGTGCATAGGTCGTGGTGCCTGTCGCGGCGGGCAATTCTGTGCAACCGACGGTTGGAGCGGTTGTGATTGTGGGGACGACGGAGACGGCGGCAGCGGCTCTTCGAGCCCCGCTAGTGGGGCGGCCGGCGCTCCAGCGACGGATGGCGGAGGAATGGTGGGGGCTTCGACAGGAGAGCTCGGCGGCAACGCCGGCGTTGCAGGAACGTCCACCTCCGAAGACGATCCATGCGACGGTGTCATGCGGGGTTGCCAAGCGAAAGCCTGCGGCCATGCCCACCCTGATGAGCCCTACGGGTTGACCTTTGACGAGCCCTGCAGCGAGCTGTCGGCGTGCGGCTTCGCTAACGTCGTCGCCCGCGTCGACGAGGCCCGGACGTACCCCATATTCCGTCTCCCGAGGGCTTCGGAGCTTGCCGGCGATTGTGGGTGCGATGACGGACCCGCGATCGCTGCGAAGCTAGTCTTGTATGCCATCGTCCGCGGCGAGGATAGAGAGCGACCGCCAAAGGGCCACTTTACGGTCCGCGCGCCCTGGTACGTCGGCTTGCCCGACCCGGAGCAGACCTGCGTGCCCGAAGAGCGAGCGCAATGCACGGAGGAACTCGAGGCGATCTGGACGGATTCACTCGACGCCCCTGAGGTAAACATTTACTACGCCCCCGGGCCATGTCCCGAGTGAGGCGAGCAGTCTTGGCACCGCCTGCGACGAGCGTGTAGTCGCGAAGGCGATTGAACATCACGGCGTCTAGCGTGACCTGGGAGCTAGTCGAGAAGAGGCACAGGGTTTGGCCCTCCGCTAGGTTCGTGACCGTTGAAATTTTGGTCGGGGCCGACGCGAGAATTTTCTGCAGCGAGCCGCTGGGGGTCGGTGGTTTTAAGCGCGGCGTCGAAGGGCTGCTGGAGGACGGCCTTCGCGCCGACAAGGCTCCTGCCTTGGCGAGCCATGGCATTACGGCCCTCGCGCACACGGCGCTCGACGGCGTTGGCCCGGTGCCGGCCCAGCTGGACCTGACCGAGCTGGGGGTAAATCGGCGGTCGTGTAAACTCGAGCGCGACCCTGTCGGGCAGGGTGCCTTCGGGGTCGAAGAAGACGTCGGGCATCTCGACAGTGCTGCGCATCGGCCGATGCGGGTGGTGACGACGCCGGGCCATTCTTTGGGTGAACGCACCAAGCCGGCCGCGGTCGGGTTGGCGATGGTGTAGGCCATTTTCTCGAGCA
>JAYUYU010000339.1:0-2307 GCA_043752365.1 Myxococcales bacterium
CCGTCCTGTGCCAACGCCGCGCTCCGAGCCGCCAAGGTCACGACCGAAGTCGTCGATGTCAAAGTGCGGGCGACCGAGCGGCACTGCCCCGAGTGCGGCGGCGAGGACTGTGGCCGGCATCGTTACCGCGCCCGTGCCGGAGAGGGTGGTCGACCGCACGCAGTACGGCCCGGCCTTCATGGCTCATCTCGTGGTCAGCAAGTGCTGCGACTCGCATGTTGCAGCTCAAACCGAAACTTGCGCTGCGGCTTTCCGGAAACTCTCAAGTCGGCTCGGCTCGATAGCCGATCGGGCAAGAAGCGAATGGGGAGGACAACGTCGTGCACTCAATAAGGCGGTGAGATCAATGCGTTCGACCGCGCTGTCAGGGGTTTGGTTGCGGGTCGCCGCCTCTGGCCTTTGCTTGGCGTTCGCTGTGGGCTGCCAGGGGCAGATTGTAGGTTCTAGCCCCACACAGGGTTCGGACGTGGGTGGCGGCGGTCCGGGCGACGGTCCGGGCGGTGGCCTGGGAGACCCTGGTGGCATCTTGCCAGCCAGCGAGATCGGGGCGGTCGCGGTGACCTGCGATCCGAAGGCGACGGTTTCCGCCGAGTTCGCGCCGCTCGCGCGGCTCACGCGCCGCGAGTACGTGAACACGCTCCGCGATCTATTGGGCGTGGCTGTGCCGATCGCGAAGCTGCAGCCAGACGGCATCTCGGGGCTCTTCTACGCGAACGTAGCGTCGGGGGTGAGCGAGACCCAGGTCGACGACTACCGACTGACCGCCGAAGAAGTGGCGGAGACCGCGACTACGGACGTGGCCACGCTCGTTGGTTGCGCGCCGCAAACGGGGGAGGCCTGCGCGCGATCCTTCATCGAGAGCTTCGGTCAGCGCGCGTTCCGTCGGCCGCTCTCAATCGAAGAGGTAGAAAGCTACCTTGCCGTGTTTCGTGTCGGTTCCGGGCGGGACGGTTTTCGTGGCGGCATCCGTCTCGTAGTAACAGGCTTCCTCGAGTCGCCCTGGCTGCTTTACCGCGTGGAGCAGAGCCCGCGCAGCGCTGCCGGCGTCAGGCGGCTTTCCGGCTTCGAGCTTGCCACGCGGCTCTCTTATCTAATAACCGCGTCCACCCCGGACGCCGTACTGTTGGACGCTGCAGCGCGCGGGGGCCTGGATAGCGCCGAGGGCCTACGCGCCCAGACGGAGCGGCTGCTACTCACGCCGGCCGCCCAGCAAGCCATTGGCGGCTTCCACGGCGAATGGCTGAAGCTTTCCGGCATCGACGAAGTGGAGAAGGACGCGGCACTGTTCCCAGCCTTCACCGCGGAGCTGAAGCGCGCGATAGAGGCGGAAACGGCGAACTTCGTCGGCTACGTGTTGAGTCAAGGCGACGGTCGTTTCGCGACCCTACTTACCGCGCCCTTCTCGGTGATTGACCCGATTTTGGCGCCGATTTACGGGGTGCCGGCGCCCGCTGGCGTCGCGAAGGTCGACTTCGACCCGACGCAGCGCAGCGGGCTCCTGACCCAAGCGGCCTTCCTGGCGGTCAAGGCGCACCACCAGCAGTCCTCGCCCGTCCGGCGAGGCGTTGGGCTGCTGCAGAGCATCGCGTGCATCAGCCTGCCCCCGCCCCCCGCCAACGTGATGGCGCAGGCGCCGGAAATCAATCCGAATGCCACGACGCGCGAACGCTTCGCGGCACACAGCAACAACCCTACCTGTGCTGGTTGCCACAGCAAGATCGACCCGGCCGGTTTCGCGTTCGAGCACTACGACGCGCTTGGCCAATACCGCGAGACCGAGAATGGGCAGGCGATCGATACGAGTGTGACCGTGGTGAACCTGGCCGACGACCTGACCGGCGACTACCCGGACCTGCGCGCGCTGCTGGAAAGGCTCGCGCAGAGCAAGACGGCGAGTGACTGTTACACTACACAGTGGTTCCGCTACGCGCTGAAGCGCGACCCGGTTCGTCGAGATGCCTGCAGTCTCAAGAATATGCTGACAGCCTTCGAGGCGGGGGATGGACGTGTTGCCGACTTGGTGCGGGCTGTGGCCGGCGCCGATGCTTTCCGGCACGGCGTGAAGGAGGCAGAGTGATGAAGCCGAAATACCCGCTGCTAGAGCAGGCCGAGGCGACCAGCCTTTCCGCGAAAAAGTTTCGACTCAAACGGCGGGCCTTGCTTGGCGTGCTGGGCGCTACGGCGCTCGGGCCTTTCGTGCCTCGGCTGAGCACTGCCCAGAATGCAGCGCCTATCAAGCGCATGATCCTGGTCTTTCAGCCGAATGGCGTGATCATGGACAATTGGCGTCCAGCGGGCGGCACGCCA
>JAYUYU010000340.1:0-14570 GCA_043752365.1 Myxococcales bacterium
TTGATTCCCAAGCAGTTGGAAGAGCACGGCCTGAAACCGGAGCAGCTGACGATAACCGACGAAGCCGTGGAAGAGCTCATCGAGCACTACACGCGGGAAGCCGGCGTGCGCAGCCTGGAGCGCACCATCGCGAGCGTCATCCGTGGCGTGGCGGTCAAGGTGGCCGAGGGTGATCTGACGCCCAGGACCGTCAAGAACGAGGACGACCTGCGGGAGTACTTGGGTGCCATCAAGTTCACGAGCGACGTGGCGGAGCGCACCGAAGAAACCGGCGTGTCGACGGGTCTGGCGTGGACCAGCGTGGGCGGCGAAATCCTGTTCATCGAGGCAACTCGTATGTTCGGGACTGGCAAGCTGCAGCTAACGGGGCAGCTGGGTGACGTGATGAAGGAGAGCGCACACGCGGCGCTGTCTTACGTTCGCACCAACGCCGAGAAGTACGGTATCCCCCGGGATTTCTTGGAGAAGAGCGACTTGCACGTGCACATTCCGGCGGGCGGCATGCCCAAGGACGGGCCCTCGGCGGGCATCACCATGTTCACGGCCATCGTTTCGTTGCTCACTGGCATTCGGGTGCGGCACGACGTGGCCATGACAGGTGAAATCTCGCTGCGCGGCCGCGTGCTGCCGATTGGTGGCTTGAAGGAGAAGACGCTCGCCGCGCACCGTGCCGGTATCAAGCGAGTTTTGGTGCCGGAACGGAACAAGGCCGATCTCGACGAAGTACCGAAAGAGATCCGCGATGAGCTCGAGTTCGTGTTCGTGGCCAAGCTCGATGAGGTGCTGGCAGCAGCGCTCGAGTCGATGCCCCAACCGTCGCAGGCTTATTTGGACGAGGTCGCGAAGCGCGAGTCGCCAACGACGCCGTCTGCCAACTAGAGGTAGCGCTCCGCGAATTGGCTCGAAAAGCTCTAGTTTCGAGCTGCGATTGAAGCCCGGTGTTCCGCGAGGAGCACCGGGCTTTTCGCTTGCTGCTTCTGGTTGTCAGCAACCGTGGCAAGAGAGGCGAGAGCGACAGCGACAGCGAGAGCGACAGCGACAGCGACAGCGTACGGCAGGACGCTAAGTGTCTTGGTCGTCCCAGAGCGCGATGCCGCCGGTCATGCCGTCGACGTTGTCGAAGATGGCGACGTTGGCGGGCAAGTCGAGCTTGATGTGCTCGGCGTTACCGCCGCCGATGTGCAGGCGGTCGTAGTTGAAAATCGCGCTGAGGAGTCCGATCATTTCACCGACGCGCTTGCTCCACTTTTGCTTGCCGTGCTCCTTCAGCTCGGCGTCGCTCAAGCGCTCTTCGTAGGTTTTGTCTTTCTGGAACGGGTGGTGCCCCAGCTCCAGGTTCGGCACCAGGTGGCCGTTGAGGTAAAGCGCCGAGCCAACGCCCGTGCCCAGGGTGAGCACCATCTCGACGCCCGTGCCCTCGATGACGCCGAAGCCTTGCAGGTCGGCGTCATTGAGAACCCGCGTGGGCGCGCCCGTGATGGCCTCGAGCTCGGCGCGCAGGTTAAAGCCGATCCAGCTCGGGTCCACGTTGGCGGCGGTAAGCGTGATGCCGTGGCGCACGACGCCGGGGAAGCCGACGGAGACGCGGTCGAAGCGAGGTTGGTGCGCGACCATCTCGCGCATGACGGCGAGCATGGCTTGGGGCGTGGCCGGCTTGGGCGTGAGCTCGCGAGCGCGCTCGTTGACTGGCTCTCCCTCCGGGTCGAGGACAATCATTTTGATGCCCGTGCCACCGATGTCGATGCAGAGCGTCTGAAGGCCCGAGCTGTTCTCTCGGTTCCGAAGCAGGACACTGCAGGTGGAAATTCGGGGTTCGGGGCGAGGGCGGCTCTTGTAAGGAATCGGCATGGCGGGGACGACGTTTTCCGAGGCGGAGTATGTTACAGATTTTGGTGGTGAAAGCTCGCCTCTTGCGCGGCGTGTGGGTGCATGCGCTCGTGGTGCTGCTTAGCAGCGCGCTGGGCGGAGCCCTGGCCTTTCAGCGGGCGCAAGGCGAAGCGGCCAAGCGGGCGGCCTCCGCGCCGGCTCGGGGCCCGGTCACGTCCGTGCCGGCCTCCGGGGCGGAGACCGCTGATGGCGACCGAGAGTGCCTGGCGCGCCTGGCAGAGCTCGGGAAGCTCCCCGAGCTGATTCTGCCGGCGGCGGACGCGCCGGAGCTGCGCGCACAGCTGCTAGGGCGCGCCAAGAGCGTGCCGGTGCTGTTCCTGTCGCTTCCGGAGCGGGAGCCGAACGACGCGGCCGGGGCGCTACGTCGGCTGCTGGAAGCCTCGCCCGGCTACGCCACCTTCGACACCGTGGTGGGCAAGGTCCGTCGCAGCCCCGAGCTGGCTCGCGCCGTGTTCCTGCGCGACGGCTACCTGTACACCGAAAGTCCAGAGTTGGCGGCGCTTTACGGCTCGCTCACGCTCTCGCTGCTGTTTCGCGAGCCCGAGCTGCACATCGTACGGGGCGCCGAAGAGCTGACCGCCCGCCGCTTGGACGACGGCGACTACGAGTACACGAACGGCGACGAGCGCGGTCGTCGCGCCAAGATCTTGCTCTTCGATCGCGTGGCGTCGGCCAGCACTAGCCTGGGCCCGGCGCGTCATGTGGACGTGAGGGCGCTGGCCAAAACGCTCGGGTTCGACGAGCTTTCTATCGTGCGCGCGACGGCAGAGCAGCTAGCGGTCGAGGCCAGCTACGGCGCGTTGCGCGTGCCGACGCTGTTGCGCATCACGGCTGGTAAGCTTGCGCTGAGCTGCGAGGCTCCCGGCGTCGAGCGGCCGCAGCTGCTTGTTCGGCGCGCTCAGGCAGCGCGTGCCGAACAAGCGCAAGCCCACCTGGTTTCGGTGATCAAAGAGCAAGTGGACGAGGCGCTGCCGTTCGACGAACCCAAAACCGAGGATGGTCAGCAAGACGGCAAACTGCGGCCGGAGTGGCGCAACGCCTATTTGAACGGTAGCTCCAGCTTCGAATTCAACGGTGACCGCTACGCGGTGTTCGACGCAACGGGCCGGCCTCGACCGCCGCAGGTGTGTATCGACTTCGTGCTGGACACGTTCGAACGGGCCGGCGGCAGCTGGTGGCAGGCGCGTGGTCAGGGCCGGCAGCGGGTGCCAGGACGCTTGCAGTTCGACGACGCGGCGCTGGAAAACCGCCGCAGCGTGGAGCGCTTCATCGACTTCACGCGGGCCAACGGCGAGGCGTTCGAGGTTTACGAGCCCGCGCCCGAAGCGCGCGTGCCGTTTCGCAACCGTGCGCTGTTTTTTGCGGAGCTATACCGAGCACGGGCCCAATTCAGACGTGGCGACATCGTGGCGATTCTGGGGCCGCGCGACGACGACAAGCTCCATTACCACTCGTTCTTCATCGTCGACGCTGACCCGCTGAGCGGCATGCCGACGGAGCTTGCCGCCAACGCTGGGCGTCCTCGCATCCGCAGCTGGGAAGGCGAGATGCACAACGCGCCTCGCCGCAGCATCTTGGCCCGCATTCGGCCACGCCCCAGCTGGCTCGAAGCGCTGCTACCGCCACAAACCGGTGTTTCGGCCGACGACCCTCCGCCCGCGCTCGGCCTAGACGCCAAGCCGCCCGCAGCTGGCTGAGGCCGGGGCGACCGAAAGCGCGCGCTCCGCCCCCGGAAAGGCCTTGACGTTCAGCACGATCTCGCGAAAAACCGGGGCTGCCCGTTTTTGGAGGTCCTGTTTTGAGTGAGACACAGAAGTCCCCGGTAAAGATCGCCCTGCTCGGTTGCGGGACGGTGGGCGGCGGTGTGCTGCGCTTGCTGGAGGACAATCGTGAGTTCTTGGCGTCGCGTGTCGGAGCCGAGCTGCACGTCAAACACGTGCTCGTGCGCGACTTGGGCAAAGAGCGCGGCCAGGAATGCAGGCGCGAGTGGTTGACCAACGACCCTGAAAAGATCTTCAGCGACCCTACGGTCGATCTGGTGGTCGAGGTCATTGGCGGTGAGACGCCTGCGCGCGCCTACTTGGAACGCGCGTTGAAGTCCGGCCGCTCCGTCGTTACGGCCAACAAGTTTCTGATTTCCAAGCACGGCCCGGGCCTGGTGCAGGCCGCGATCGAGAACCGCGTCGACCTGGCATTCGAGGCGTCGGTCGGCGGCGGCATCCCGATCATTCGCACGCTGCGCGAGGCGTTGGCCAGCGACACCGTGTCGAGCGTGCATGCCATCTTGAACGGCACCTGCAACTACATCCTCACGCGCATGCGCCAAGACGGCTTGTCGTTCGCAGCGGCGCTGAAAGAGGCGCAAAATCTGGGCTACGCCGAGGCCGATCCGACCATGGATATCGAAGGCCACGACGCGGCGCAGAAGCTGTCGGTCGTCAGCATGCTGGCGTTCGACACTAGCATTGGCACCGACGCCTTCTTGATCGAGGGCATTCGCGACATCGAGGACATCGATTTCCGGTTCGCCGATCGCTTTGGCTTCACGCTGAAGCACCTGTGCATTGGGCACGACCGGGGCGAGCAGGTGGAGCTACGCGCCCACCCCGCGTTGATCCCGAAAAATAGCGTGCTGGCCAACGTGGACGGCGTGCTGAACGGCGTGTTCCTGATGGGGCGCGCGCTCGGCCCGTGCTTGCTGGTCGGGCGCGGGGCGGGCGACATGCCGACCGCGGTCAGCGTCGTAGCCGACATCGTGGACGTGGCGGCGTCGCGCATTCACGGTGAGTCGGGGCTCGCGACGCGCGGGATTCAAATTCGTTCGCGCCCGGTAATGCCACCGGATGACATCGAGACCCGCTACTACCTGCGCTTTGGCGTCGGAGATCACCCAGGCGTGCTCGGTCGCATCGCTTCTGCGCTCGGCTCGCAGGGCATTTCCATCGAACAGATGGTGCAAGAAGGCCGCGCCAGCGAAAACCAAGATGCAGTGCAGGTCTGTATCTTGACCCATCAGACCAAAGAGGGCGCCGTGCGTCGCGCCATCGAGTCGATCGAGCAGCAAGCCATCTTGAAGAGCAAGGCGCGCCTGATTCGCATCGAGGACGTGTGAGCCAAGACAGCGCGGCGCGCAGGCTCGCAGCTGACGCGCCGCTCGGAGTCTTCGACTCCGGGCTTGGCGGGTTGACAGTAGCGGCGGCGTTGCGCCGCGCGCTACCCCGCGAGCGCTTGATTTACCTGGGTGACACGGCGCGCGTTCCTTACGGCACGCGCTCGGCCGAAACCGTCGTGCGCTACGCGCGCGGCTGCGCCAAGCTGCTGACCGAGCGGGGCGTGAAGGCGTTGATCATTGCTTGCAACACGGTCAGCGCCGTTGCCGTCGACATTCTGCGCGCGGAGCTGGATTTGCCCGTGCTCGGCGTGGTCGAGCCGGGCGCGCGCGCGGCCGTGAATGCTCTGAACGGGCAGGGGCGAGGCGGCCCGATTGGAGTGCTGGGAACCGTGGGAATGGTAGCTTCTGGCGCTTACCCCCGAGCGGTCAGTCAACTGTCGACGCGGCTCGAGGTGGTGGCCCAAGCCGCGCCACTGTTGGTGCCGTTGGTGGAAGAAGGCTGGCTCACCGGTGACGTGCCGCGCTTGGCCGTGCGCCGGTACTTGGAGCCGCTGGTGGCGGCCAACGTGAGCGTGATCGTGCTCGGTTGCACGCACTACCCGCTGCTCAAGCACACCATCGCCGAGGTTGCCGCCGAAATGGCCGGGCGAATCATTCCCGTCGTCGACAGCGCCGAAGCCACTGCCGCCGCCGTGCAAGCGTGGATCGACGAAGAAAAAATCGCACCCGCCTTCAGCTTGCCGGCCCCCGGCACCGAGCTCGAGCTGCTCGTCACGGATCTGCCGAAGAGCTTCGCCGCCATGGCCGAACAAATGCTTGGCACGAGCGCGCCCCAAGTGACGCAAGTCGACTTGACCGCGTAAATCTGCTGCGAGGTGAACAAACTCGGCGAGACCGAGCGCCCGCGAAGCATCAGGTCGCGAGAGTCGCGCCGCGCACTAGGCAGGGCTCGGAGGAGAACTAGAACAAAACGCCAGCACGGCCATACGCACGGCCACGCCGGCTTCGACCTGGTCGAGGATGACGGAGTGAGAGCCGTCGGCGATGTCTTCGGAGATTTCGACGCCGCGGTTGAGGGGGCCGGGGTGCATGACGAGCGCGTTGGGCTTCGCCAACGTCAGGCGGGCGGCGTTGAGCCCGAACACGCGCGCGTACTCGCGCAGGCTGGGGAACAGCGCCGCGCCCAGCCGCTCGCGTTGGATACGCAGCATCATGACGACGTCTGCACCTTCGAGAGCTGGTTCGACCCGCTCGTACAACGGGCAACCCAGCGCGGCGGCGTCGCGCGGCAACAGCGTACGCGGGCCCGCCAGGCGCACCTCGGCGCCGAGCATTTTGAGCAGCTTGGCGTTCGAGCGCGCGACGCGGCTGTGCAACACGTCACCCAGAATGGCGACCGTGAGCCCGCGAAAGTCTTTGCCGCGGTGGCGGCGAATCGTGAGCGCGTCGAGCAAGGCTTGCGTCGGATGCTCGTGCATGCCGTCGCCGGCGTTGATGACGGCGGCGCGAGTGTGCTTCGCGACGTAATCGGCCGCGCCCGAAGCCGGGTGGCGGATCACGATCGCGTCGGCGTGCATGGCGTCGAGCGTTTTCACCGTGTCGCGCAGCGTTTCACCCTTGCTGCTGCTGCTGGCCGAGCCGCTGATGTTGACGACGTCGGCGCCCAGCCGCTTGCCCGCCAGCTCGAACGAGGTGCGGGTGCGGGTCGAGGCCTCGTAGAAGACGTTGATGATGGTCTTGCCGCGCAGGTCAGCCAGCTTGACGATGGGCTGGCGCGTGACCTCCAAGAATTCGTCGGCCTTGTCGAGCAGCTCGTTCGACAGCTCGGGCGTCAGGCTCTCGATGGTCGTGAGATGCGTGAGCCGCGGCGGCATTGACGAGCTTCTTACACCAAAATGCGCTCTGCGGGGCCCATGCTAATTCAGCCAGCGGCCGTCTGGCCCCTTGTCGTCATCGTCGTCCTCGCTGTCGCTGCGCCCGCCCGGGATGACCCGCAGGCCTCCGGGATTGGGGCGGGGCTTGCGGGGGCCGGCGTTGGCTTGCCGGCGCGCGTCTTGGCCCTCCAGCTGAGCCAGCCGTAGCTTGAGCCAGGCGTGGCGCAGCGGCGTAGGCGTGCCGCCGCCCAAGAGCCAGCCGAAGAACATGCCGAAGAACGGTGACAGCAGCCCTTCCTCGGGTCGGGCGCCGGCCGCCACTCTCAAGAAGCTGAAGCCAATCACCATCAGAATGAGAGTCCGCGACGACATCGGGACTAGCCCGAACAGGTTGACGACCGAGCCCTTGAAGGTGCAGGCCCAGGCGATGGCGACGGCCGCCACCGCGGGCTCGAGCCCGTACCAATAGGCGCCGACCATGCGGTTCGCCAAAGGTCCGGGCAAGACCAGCTCGACCAACATTTGCAGTGCGTAGGCCAGCACGCTGGTCAGCGCGATGAAGCGCAGCATGCGCGCCGGCCCCCAAAGCTGCTCGAGGCGCGGCGCCAGGAAGAACAGCCCGAACAGGGCGGTCAGCAGGTGACCCACGCTGTTGGCGCCGCTGGGCGTGTGCATCAGCGAAGCGGTGACTAGCCGCCACAGCTCGCCGTGCAAAATGGCTTCGGTGTTGCCGGTGAACAGCAAGAACACCGGCAGCGGCGCGCCGCCCCAGTTCACGCCAATGGCAAACATGAGCCAGAGCGCCGTGACCGCGACCATGAGCCCGATCAGCGCTTTGCCAGGGCGGATGAAACCGGACACCAAGCCGCTACTACTTTGCATCGGGAACCTACGCTACGCTCATTGCTATAACGCAGCTTGCTCGTGTGGGCACGGACCGCGCGCTACGCCGGCTAATTCTATTCAGGAGTGGCCAAGACGAGCTGGCCCGGCGCGACCTCGGCCGTGTAGGTGACGTACGCGGTCGGCTCCGTCGCATCGAGGGGCTGGGCCGTGACGCGCAGCACGACTGGGCCGGCGGCAAAGCCTTGCTCGAAAGGGCGGAGACAATCTGGCGGCTGGAACCTTTTGCCCACTTCGTCGCCAGGGCTTTGCACCGTGACGGAGCTGATGCTGGCCGCGTCGCAGGTGAGGCCCAGTTCCTTGAGGGCGTCCCGAAGGTCGAGGCGAACCGTCCCCACTTGGCTCAACGGAGCGCATTCAGCGTCCACGCTTGCTTCGGGCAGAGTGAAGGCGTCGCAGTTCGCACCGGCGAAGGCGTCGGTGCTGTCGGCGCTGAAGGCCGTGACGTAGGCCGAGACGCGCTGGCGCGGTCCCACGTCGGCGAACACCGCCTCAGCGCCGGCTTCGCAGGCAACGCTTTGCTGGCGGGGTTGAGCCTCCCCGGCGTCAAGGCTCACTTCGAAATGGTCGACTTGGCCGGGCTGGTCGCCGCAGCTCAGCCCGTCGAGCAGCGTGCCAAGCTGGATGCGCAGGCTGCCAGGCGCCTGGGCGTCGAGGGGGGTAAAGGTCGTGCAGTGGTCGGCCCTCACGATCGTCGAGCCAATGGCCACCGCGTCCTTACACTCAGCCGTCCAGCGCGGAGTTAAAAGCGCGCTAGCGGCATCCGCTCGCGGCGTCGCCGGTGACACCATTTGCCGAGAGCCGCTGGCGCGCGGCGCCAGGTCGTCGGTGTCGTAGCCGTCGATTTTGACGTCGTAGTGACGACCAGCCACCACCAAGCCAAAGCCGACGGCCGCCAGGCAAGGCGTCGGCAGCGAGCTGGGCAACTGAAATTCGACCGGGGCGCCGGCGGCAGCGGTGTCACCCGTGGGGCCGACGCCGCTGGCGCCGCCCTGTGGCTGATAGTCGGTGTCGATCAGCGTCGCGACGTAGCGCTTCAAGCCCGGCCCCTCGGAGCACGGCACGGAGCCCAGGAAGTCTTCCGGAGCGACCTGGATCATCGTGGGGTGGGTGACGGCCACCGCCGTGGTGCCACTGCTGGAGCAGCCGGCGTAGGCGAGCAGCCCGCAGCCAACCAAGAAGGAAGCCGGGCGGAGCGGGCGGAGCAGGCAGGCGGGCATGGACGCCCGCGTCTGTAGACCAGTGCTTACGCTCCGGCAAGCTGTCGCGCTGACGCTAGGCCCACGCGCTGCCTCGACTATTCGAGGTTGGCACCGGCTTGGGCGGTTTCGCCGCCGGCGCTGCTGGTCCGGCCGCCGCTGCCGTCAGCTGACGCCTCGCTGGGGGCGCCCGCTTGCCCCCCAGCGCCCTGGCCGGCCGCGCCATCGCTCGGGTCTGGGGTCTCGAGCAGAAAGGCGCACTCGACCGCGCGCTCGGGGTGGGCGATCAGGTCGCAGGCTTGGGTGAAGCCCTGTCGCCGTCGGCTGGCGGTCTCGGTGCAGCTGAGCGGACTCTGTGGGTCGGCCTTGGCGCAGCGCCCGGCGGCTTCGATGACGTAGATGCAGTCCGAGACGCTGGCGCTTGCCGGCGGCTTCACGGCCAGCCCGTGCAGGCAATGGTCGCGGTAGTAGCGCTCGCAGGCGCCCACGTCGTTAATCACGGGAGAGCCGTTGCTGTCGAGGCACGGGGCGCTGGCCCGGCAGCGCGCCTGTTCAATGTCGCGGCAGTCGTCCACGCCGACGGCGCTCGTACCGCAGCTCGAAGCCGTTACGAGGCTGAACGTCGCCGCCGCCGAGAGCAGCGTCGCCGAGAGCGTTCGGAAGTAACTCATCTCGCCTCCCGGGTACCACGCGGGCCACGGACGGGGCGAGCTTTCAGGCATACTGGGGGCGCATGACGAGCGCGCTGATTCTGGCAGCCGGCTTCGGCACACGGCTCCGCCCGCTCACGTTGGAGCTGCCCAAGCCCGTAGTACCGGTGGGTGACCGCCCGCTGCTCGCGCACGTCGCGGCAGCTTGCCGCGACGCCGGCATCAGCCGCCTAGTAGCTAATGCTCACCATGAGCATGAGAAATTACTGAGTATTATCAATGAATTATCGCTAAATATTGAAGTAATAGTAGAGGCTGAGATTCGTGGCACGGCGGGCGGAGTTGCGGGCGCGCGCCCACTTTTCGAGGCCGGAGCCGTGCTGGTCTGGAACGGCGACATCCTCACGCAGGCGCCGGTGAAGGAGCTGCTCGAGATCGCCAGCGTGCGCGATGCGCAGGTACTGGCGGTTAGTCCGCGGCCCGTGGCTGAGGGCACCGTGGGCCTCGATGACGAAGGCAGTGTCGTGCGGCTGCGGGGGCGTGTGTTCGGACGCGAGACGCAGGGCGGGGACTACCTGGGCGTGATGGCGCTTGGTCCGACGGTCGTCGCCAAGCTCCCCGAGCAAGGCTGCTTGATGGCCGACGTCGCGCTGCCCCAGCTGGCCGCCGGTGGGAAGGTCTGGACGGTGCCGTCCATGGCGCCCTGGAGCGACCTCGGCGATCTGCGTCAGTACGTTGCGGCGAACTTCGCCTGGCTCGACGCCCAGCTCGCTCGCACTCAATCCTCAATCCTCACGACTCACCACTCCTGGACGGCTCCCGGCGTGGCGACGCCGCCAAACGTTACCGTCGAACGCTGCCTGATCGGGGCAGGCGCCCGCCTGGCGGGGGCCGGCAGGCTAACCGAGGTCATCGCTTGGCCGGGCGCGCGTGTGGTGGCGCCGCTGACCAGGGCCGTGGTGCTCGGGTCCGGGCGCGTGGTGCCATTCCAAGAAATCGCCGAAAATTAGGCCGGTTCCGCGCTTTGCGAGTAGCGAAGGCAGAACCGCACATGGCACAGGTCAACGTTCGCAACCTCGAACAGATTCAGGAGCACGACTCCGCTCGGCCCTCACGGATCGGCACTCTGCTCCTGGTTTCGCTGGCTGGAGCCGCGGTGGTGAGCGCCTCCGTGATGATGTCGAAGAAGGGGGGCGCCCCGACTCGCTCGACCCAAGACCCTTTGGCGGCGTTGGTCGCCGAGGCCAAGTCTCCCGGCACGCCCGCCGAGGAGCTCGACGGTAAAGACGTTAGCTTTCCGCGCATCTTGAGCGACGGCGCGTCGCCCACCACCGCGCTGGCCGCCGTGAAAGACGAGCGCGGCCGTCTCGTGAAGCAAGATGGACCCGGCGATCCGAGCGAGGCCAATGCCGTGCTGGGCGCGCCACCGCCCGCTAGCGATCGCTTGCCGGTCGTCCCACTACCTGCTGGCACCTTGTTCAACTCCTCGCCCGTGATCACGTCCCCGCGGGACGCGCTCACCGATCTGGCTGCCAGCGCCGCGGCCTCCAAGACCGACACCGAGCTGGCGCCCGAGGGCAGGGACGGAGGCTTTCAGCTGCAAGTCGCCAGCTTCAAGGACCAAGCCGAGGCGGATCGAGCCGTCGAGGACCTGCGTAAGCGTGGGCACCGCGCCTTCCGCCAAGCCGCACACGTCCCCGATCGCGGCTTGTGGCACCGCGTGCGCGTCGGCCCCTTCAAGACCAAGCTCGAGGCCGTTAAATACAAGGACCGCTTCGAGCGCACCGAGCGCATCGCGCCGTTTCTGATCGACCCCGAAAAAATCAAGCAAGCCGAAGAACAACGCGCCGCACGCCTCGCCGCGCTTCAGAAGCGCCAGGAACGCGCCACCCGCGACTGAGCGACCGGCGGCTTCGCCCAAGCTCAAACGCGAGACCCTGATTTCACAGGGAGATCTGGAGCTAGGGAGTCGTGCGAGCCCCGAACTGGGTGCGCCGAGCCGTAGCGGCACTCGCGTCACGCTCAGGTGATTCGAAGCGGCCTGTTACAATGCAACGCAAGGACGCACCCCAGGGTGGCGCCCTTCTCGGTCACGCTCGCACGACTCCCGATCTCTCGATCTCCCTGTGAAAAAATCTCGAGTCGCTCGAGGTGGCCTGGGGCCGCCACAGAAGCTTCTGCGAGGCGAGCTGCGGTTCGGCAGCCACGGCGGACAGGCGCGGGACTAACCGCCGCCGGATTTTGATTTTTTCGACAGCTGTTGCCGCACGGCGCTGGAGACGGCGCCGGTAACGTTTTTGCTCTTCGACAGCATTTTTAGCTCGCTTTCACGCAGCATGGGGACCAAGCGCGCTGCGAACGTGAACGGGGTGCGCGGGTTCGACACCAGGTTGAGCTTGATCTGGTAGTTGCGCGTGAAGTCTCGGTTCATTGCCACCAGGCGCAGCACGTCTTCCGAAACCGCGCGGCTGGCGCTGATTTGCACGGCCTCGGGCTCCTTGAGCAGCGGGCTCTTGGCCGCCGCCGCAGCCACCAAACGGTTCGAGTCCCGTACGCACAAAAGCCGCTCGGCCGCTGTGCCTAGCGTGGCGCAACGGACCTTCTGCGACACGGTCATCTCGGCCATGCGCGCGTACAGCGGCACGACCTTGGGCTTCACTTTCTCCTGACCCTCGTCGTCGAGCTCGTGCGTGTCTTCGTCGGCGCCCAGGGCCAGCTGCGCGGCCGCCTCCTGCGTTTCCTTGAACAGCACATCGTCGAAGGTTGGCTCCTCTGACGGCTCCGGAATGAGCTCGTTCTTGATCGCCATGGCGGCTTCTTTGAAAGCCGGTATAGACAGCTCGATGTTGTTGCGCACGCACAGCTCGATCAAACGATCGGCCGTCGACATGCGCACGCGCTTGTTCATGTAAAGCTTCTCGATCACCAGCGGGTGCTTCAGCATCAACACCTCATTGGTCGCGATGAGCTCGCCCGTGCGCTCGTCCGCGGCGCTTGCCATTTGCTCCAACGCCTCGCCGGTGATGCGCGGCATGCGCAGCAGCTGCTCGGTGACCTCGTGTTGGGTCGCGTACAGCCCGGCAAGCAGCAAGACCACGCTGCCGGGCAGGTCGGCCGACAGCGCGCCGGTCAAGATCGGCGGCGGCAGCTTGGCAAGCGCGCCGCGCGCGGTTTCGCGCAGCTTTTCGTCCTCGCGCCCTGCCAGGACCGAGATGGCGATCACGATTTCGTGCGGCTTGGCGCCGGGGATCACGCCCCTGGCGGCCATCATTTGCACGGGCAGGGGTGCCGCGTCCGACAACACCTTCTGTACGGCGGCCCCCAGCTTGTCTAGCTCGATGTCCGAGTTCACTGCGTGCAAGGTTCTCAGCCTACCTCAGGCTGCCGCTCCCGTGTACACTGGCGGGCGCCGCTCGGCGGAATCGAGCCGCGCTCAGGAGTTACAGACAGATGGGCATCATGGACTTCGTCAAGGGTGGCGTGCAGCGGATGATGATCGCGCGCGCCGACGCGCAGAAGGGCAAGGTTCTGTACAAGCACCCGGACCAGAACTTCCCGTTCTGGAGCCAGCTCACCGTCGACTCGGACGAGGTCGTGCTGTTCTTCAAGAATGGCTTCTTCGTCGGCACGCTGGGCCCACAGCGTGAGCCCTACACGCTGACGACCCAGAATATTCCGTTCCTGGGGTCGCTCGTCGATCAGTTCACGGGCGGTAACGCCTTCATCAGCGAGCTGTACTTCGTGACGATGAAGCCGCTGTACAACGAGACCTTCGGCGACCAGATAGGCTCGATGCGCGACCCCGACTTGGAGCTGCGCGTCACGCTGCGCGCCAACGGCACCTACTCGTTCCGCGTCGTCGACCCGTACAAGTTTTTGGTCGGCTTCGTGGGTCAGGGCGGGGACCCCGACCGCGCCATGCAGTGGGTGAAAGATCTGCTCTTCATGGGGCTCAAGACCACGCTCGGCGAGCTGATCAAGAGCCGCGAGTACACCTTGCTCGATTTGGGCCAAATGGGGCCGGAGGTCGCGCGCCGCGTCGTGCAGAACTGTCCAGACTTGGCCAACTGCGGCGTGCAAGTGCTCGAAATTGGCAAGCTCAACATCAACGTCAGCGAAGAAGATCAACGCCGCCTCGACGAGAAGCAGGACGTGATAGCGCAAGCCAAGGTCGAAGCCATGGCCGCCCAGCGTGGCGTCGCCAAGGCGCAGGCCGAAGCGCAAGCCCGCCAATTCGCGCTCGACCAGGATTTTCAGAATCGGGCGCGCTACGTGAACCAGCTCGACATGCAGCGCTACGGCCAGTTTGCTGCAGCCGAAGCGACCATGGGGCTCGGTCAAGGTTTGGCCCAGGGTGGCGACGGCGTCGCGGGCGCGGCCATGGCGCAGGGCATGGCGCTCGGCGCTGGGCTCGGCTACGGCCAGCGCGCAGCGGTGCCGCCCGGCTACGGCTATCCTCCGCCCGCCTATGCGGGTCCTGCGCCCGGTTATCCAGCGCCGGGCTACCCGCCGGGACCCGGCTATGGGCAACCCGCGGCGCCGCCCCCCGGCTATGCGGCTCCTCCGCCCGGCTACGGCGCTCCACCGCCCGGCTACGGCCCACCTCCCGCGGCTGCCGGCTACGGCCCGCCTCCCGCCCCGCCCGCCGCCGGTCCCGCTGCTGGCACGCGCTGTCCAAGCTGCAGCGCACAGAACCAGCCGCAAGCGCGCTTCTGCAACGATTGTGGATCAAAGATGTCGTGAACGACGACACAGTTCCGCAGTTTGGCAGCTCGCTCCGTGAGGAGACGCCCGCCGTGCCGATTGCGGGCGTGCCGCGCGCAACGTCGTGTCCAACTTGCGGCTCGCGCTTCTCGCCGGACGGACGCTTCTGTCCTTTCGACGGCGCGCCGCTGGTGGCAGCGCTCGGCTGGGATCCGTCGCGTGACGCCTTGCTCGGCAGCGT
>JAYUYU010000341.1:0-14566 GCA_043752365.1 Myxococcales bacterium
CGACTGCCGCTACAGTAGCTTCTGCAAACAGGCCGCGTTTCGGCAGCCAACGCAGGAGGGCCAAGTGCTTGAGCTGCCTCCCGGCTCCCTGTGGATTCCGTCGCTAGGTCACGCCACATCGGCTTGCACGTCGGCCTGGGTAATGGCTTCGCGCATGAACAGGTCTTCGAGGGTTTCGTGGCGGGGAATGATTTGTTCGACGGCCAGGCCCGCGGCCAGAGCTCGCTCCAAAATGCCCTTCAGCGTACTTGCGCCCTCGGCCTGAACGACCAGCATGCCGCCGACCTCCTTGCTGGCCTTGCCCTCCAGCTCCAGCTGGGCTCGCAAGGCCGCGTAGTCACCCGCGAGGGTTACCTCGGTACGGCGTGCGTCCCGGCGCAGCAGGTCAGAGATGCGCCCGCTCACCACCACCTCACCCTTGCGCAAGATGGCCACGCGATCGCACAGCGACTCGACGTCGTTCAAAATGTGGGTGGAGAAAAAGATGGTGCGGCCCCGCCGACGCTCGTCCACGATCAGATCGCGAACCTCCTTGCGGCCGATCGGGTCGAGCCCGCTCATCGGCTCGTCCAAGATCAAAAGCTCCGGGTCGGCGACCAGCGCCGCCGCCAGCCCCGTGCGCTGCAGCATGCCCTTCGATAAGCGCCGCACGGGCCTGTCAGCCGCGTAGGCCACGCCGACCTGGTCGAGCACCTGCCGCGTACGGTCTCGCGCCGCCCGCGCGCTCAACCCGGACAGACGCCCGCACAGGACCACGAACTCGGCCGGCGTCAGGTACGGATAAACGTAGGGATTTTCCGGCAGAAAGCCAATTCGCCCCAGCGCCCGGCGGCTGGGTACGGCGTCTCCAAACAGCTCCGCTCGCCCTTCGCTCGGGCTGATCAGCCCCGTTAGCATCTTGATGGTGGTGGTCTTGCCCGCGCCGTTGGGCCCCAAAAACCCGAAAATATCCCCGCGATCTACCTGGAACGTGATGCCTTTGACGGCCAGGACGCGGCGCATCCAGAAACCCTGGCGGAATTCCTTCCGCAGCCTCTCGACCCGAATCACCGCATCTGTCACGTTAGGCGGGGACGGTAGCGCTCATGGGTTATGGGGTAAAGGTACTCGGACACGCAAAAATGAGCTGAGAAAGCCCATGGCTGAGCATTTTTCTGCGGGCGACCAAAGGATGATAGAAAGCAGCCTGGGCACCGTTCTAGCCAAGCCGTGCGACCGAACTGAGGAGAACGAGGAAAGATGAAACGGGTAGGATTCGCGTCGATTTCGCTAGTGGGATCCCTCTGGGCAATGGGGGCCCAGGCTCAGCAACCGGCACCACCGCCTGCTCCTCCTCCGGCCCCTGCAGCAGCCCCCGCGCCTGCAGCAGCCCCCGCGCCTGCGGCAGCTCCGGCTGGGGCAGCGCCGGCGCCCACGCCTGCCGCAACACCGCAAGCGTCGGCCTCAGCTTCCGCAAGCGGCGGAGTCAGCCTTGACGAGGGACTGTCGGGCGACGCTGGCCTCAACCTCGAGGGCGACGAGGACAAGCCCGAACCCACCGACTACGAGCGCCGCTGGCGCAAGACGTCGCTGCAGGTTCAGAACGCCATCTCTGGCTCGACCGGCTTGCTGCACACGAGCGAGGCGGGTTCAGGCGCGCCCGGCACGTTCCGCATGTCACTGTCGGGCAGCTACTTCACGAGCTCGGGCTTCTTGTGCAACTCGGTCAACGTTTGCCCCACCTTCGGCAGCGAAGCGGCGGCGGCCGCCGACGAAATCGACGCCATGGGCGCGCATTTGGGCGTGTCCGCCACCATTTTGCCGTTTTTGGAGGCCTATCTAGGCTTTCACAACCGCGCGGTCAGCAACACCCGCAGCCGCCCTCAGCTGCTGCAGGTGCTGGGCGACACCAACTTGGGCGTGAAGGGCTTCATGCCCAAGTCGCCCGATTCCATCTTCTCCTTCGGTGGTGAGCTCGAGCTGTGGCTGCTCAACGGCACCGGCGGCGTGGGCGTGGACGGCGGCGGCACCAGCTTCGCGATCCGTGGGCTCGCAACGGCCGACTTGAACAACCGCGTCAACGTCGAGGACAACATCCCGCTGCGTTTCCACGCCAACTTTGCCTACAAGCTCGACAACTCGGGCAACGTCATCAACGAGCTAGAAACGACCGCACCGCCCGCCGGCCGCGGTGCGCGCATTTCGCGCATCGAACGCTTTGGCCTGGCCATCAACCGCGTCGACTTCGTCAGCATGGCATTCGCGGCCGAGTTCGATCACCCCATCATTCGACCCTTTCTCGAGTGGTCGCTCGATATCCCACTCAATCGCCAGGACTACATCTGCAATCTCGATGACGTGAAGGCCGCCGGCGAAGGCTGCTTGGGTGAGCATCAGGGCTTCGGTTCCTCGCCCTCGCGTTTGACGCTGGGCACGCGCGTCTTCCCCTGGGCCGATCACGGCCTGGCACTGTTGGGCGCATTCGACATCGGGACCGGCGCAACTAGCGAGTTCGTCGAAGAAGTCTCGCCCGAGCCGCCGTGGAATCTGTGGTTCGGCTTCGCCTACGCGGTCGACACCGTGGCGCCCCCGCCGGTGATTCAACGCGTAAGGGAGCCGGCTCCACCGGCCGCCCCAGCGTCCGCTCCGCGCGCCTACGTCACGGGTGTCGTGACCGAGCGTGGCACGCAAACGCCTGTCGCCGGCGCGCTGCTCCGCTACGACGGCCGCAACCTGACCGGCATGGTAGCCGCCGAAGACGGCACCTTCCGCTCCACGGATCTGGAGCCTGGTACGTACACGTTGAACGTCACGGCTCCGGGTTATCGCGACGGTCAATGCGTGGCGACGGTGCCGCCTCACGGCGCGGCAGCTGCGGCACCCGCCGCGCCCACGCCGGCTCCCGCCGCTCCGGGAGAACCCGGGGCACCAACCCCGCCCACGCCGCCCGCGGTTTCGACACCTGGCGGGGTCGCTGCGCCCAACAAAATTGGCGGCAACACGGTCGTCAACGTGATTTGCGAGCTCGAAGGGTTGCCCAAGGTGGGCACCGTGATTGGCGGCGTGACCGACGGCGAGACGGGTCAACCCGTCTCCAGCGCGCGCATCACCGTGACCGATCCGCTCAACCGCTCGCTCGATTTACCTGTCGACGGCTCCGGCGGCTTCAGCGTCGGCAACGTCAAGCCCGGCACCGTCAAGCTGTCGGTCGAGGCCGCCGGCTACTTCACGAGCGCAATCGAGGTTCAGGTCGAGTCACGCAAAGAGGTGCAGGCCCGCATCGTGCTGAACAAGCGCCCCGCCGTGCCCAACGTGGTCGTGGCTGGCCGCGAAGTGAAGCTGAAAAAGGAAGTGCACTTCCAGCACGACTCGACCGACGTACTGCCCGACTCGCTCGGACTCCTGGAAGAGCTGGCCGACTTGTTCAAGAGCAAGCCGGAAATCCGGCTGGCCGAGGTGCAGGGTCACACGGACAACACTGGCTCTGCCGTCTACAACCAGCGCCTGAGCCAGGGTCGTGCGCAGGCCGTAGTCGACACGCTCGTCCGATTGGGCGTCTCGTCCGATCGTCTCGTGGCCAAGGGTTACGGCGCCGACAAGCCGCTGGTTCCCAACAGCACGGACGCCAACCGCGCCAAGAACCGCCGCGTCCAAGTCCTCATCCAGCAAAAGTAAAAGACTCAGGGGGAGCGGGAATCTGCAGGGGGCCTGGCGCAGTTTTGTCACTTCGATGTTGATATCGGTGAGGTGAGCCGCGAGTCACTGATCGGTCAGCTAAAGCTTGCGCCATGCGGTTCGGGTTAAACCTGGCTCGAGGGATTGGCGCGATCTTGGTGAGCGGCGCGGTGGCTGCAGCCTGCTCGGCGGGCGGCGGCGGCAAGAACGGCGGTGGACAAACCGGGACTGGCGCCAAGGGCGGCGCTGGCGGCAGCCCGGTCATCGGTTTTGGCGGTACCTCCGGTCCCATCGTCGGCGGCGGTAGCGGCGGAGGCGAAGGCAATCCGGTCCTCACGACCTGCACCAAGACCACGGACTGCGACAAAGACAGCGTCTGCGTGCTCACGCCCCTGGGCGGCCTGTGCTCGCCCAACGGCGGCGCCTGTACGGCCGACGGCAACGAATGCGTCAACGACACCTACTGCTGTCTGCCACTCGACGGCTGCATGATTGAAGGCGTCACAGACGGCACCTGCGTCTCCAACGCCACGCACCCCGTCAACGAGCAGTGCAAAAACTCCGCAACTGTTGGGCTATTTTCACCCGACCTGCAGTGCGAATGGACCAAGCCCGAAGCGTCTGATCCCTACCCCACCAGCATTCACGTGCTGACGACACCGCTCGTTGCCAACCTGCCGACCGATTCCGGGACCGCCGCTGAAATCGTGATCGTGACCTCCGACGGTAGCGCCGACGCCTCGTTGGGCGGGCGTATCCGCATCCTCAACGGCCAGACCTGTCAGCAAATCGAGGTGATTGGCGCCGGCAACCCGGTGCGCGACGCAGCGACGCCGGCTATCGCCGACCTCGACGGCGACGGCAAGATGGAGATCGTGGCGCGCTTGAACGCCGCGCAGGGCGGCAACGGCGGCTTGATCGCCTTCAAGTTCAACGGCACCAAGTACGACGTGATGTGGACCGCGCCCGCCGTCGGCGACCCCGGCAAGGGCGCCTGGGACGGCGTTTCGATTCACGACATCGACGACGATGGAAAGCCGGAAATCATCGGCCGGGGCGGTGAAGTGAACAACGGCCAGAGCGGCGCCGTGATCGCCGCTGCCAACCCAGCAATCTTCCTGATTTCGGACCCGGTGGTAGGCGACGTCGACGGCGACCACAAGGCCGAGCTCGTCGCCAACAAGGTGTACCGCTGGGGCGGCAAGGCGTGGGCAGAAGCGTACCCGGGCCTGGGCGTCGGAAGCGCCGCGGACGCGCCGGCGTTCTACGGCTTCGCCGATTTCGGCACCCGCAGCGCCACCGGCAAGTTCGACTCAGCGAAGCCGGACGGGCGCGCGGAGGTCGTCGGGGTAGGTCCCATTGGCGGCAACGAAAGCAGCGGCGTGGTGCGCATCTACACGCTCGAGGGCGACGTGCTGCTCAACAACGTGATGCCGCCGGGCGCGAAATGCAGCGGCGGTTTAGCATTGGGCGAGCGCGGCGGCCCGCCCACGATTGGCGACTTCGACGGCGACGGCATGCCGGAGCTGGCCTCGGCCGGCGCCTTCGCCTACCGCGTCTTCGACTTGGGCTGCGCGGCAGCCGGCAATTGCAAAGACGCCGCCAAGTCGATCTTGTGGGAGTCGCCCACGCAAGACTGCACCTCCGCCATGACCGGCTCGACCATCTTCGACTTCGAAGGCGACGGCACGGCCGAGGCCGTTTACGCCGACGAATGCTTCGTGCGCGTGTACAACGGCAAAACCGGCGACGTCTTGTTCTCGACCTACCGCAATTCGGCGACCTGGTGGGAGCAACCGGTGGTCGCCGACCCCGACAACTCCGACCGCTCGAAGATCATTTTCGGTGGGGCGCCGCTGTTCAACGTGTACTCGCAGTGCGGCAACCCCGCCGCGGCTCGCAACTGCGAAACCACCGGCCGCGCCAGCGCAGGCTGCGTCGACCCGCTGTGGGCCGGCGTGAAGTGCGCCGCCAACGACGAGTGCGTGTCGAACAGCTGCGTCGAAGGCTTCTGCCGCTGCACCAGCGACGCCGAGTGCGGCAACACCTTCATGTCCACGGTGCAGAGCCCGAACGACCAGCTGTCGGGCCTGGCCTGCCACACGCCGCTTGCCGTAACGCCGGGCGACGGAAAGGTCTGCCGCGCCGAGTTCGGCAACATCACGACCGTCGCCGAAGCCAACAAGTGGTTTGCCGGCGTGAAGGTGTTCCGCGACAAGCTCGACCGCTGGGCCTCGTCGCGCAACTTGTGGAACCAGCACGCCTACTCGATCACCAATATCAACGACGACGGCAGCGTCCCCAAGACGTCCGAGTGGCAGCAAAACTTCGCCGATCCGGCGTTGAACAACTACCGGCAGAACCGCCAGGGCGCGACCTCGCAAGACCTGGCCGACATCACCGGCGCGCTCGACAGCACCACCGCGTGCACGCAAACCGAAGACGGCAAGGTGATTTTCACGGGGCGCATCTGCAACCGCGGCCTGCGCGGCATCGGCTCCAACATGCCGGCTGCCTTCTACCTGGGTGAAGACCGCGCCATGCCGCTGTGCAAAACCGAAACGCCTGGACCGGTCGCCAAGGGCGGCTGCCAGAACATCCAGTGCACCATCGCCAAGATGGACGTCCCGACCGGCTCGACCATCACGATGATTGTCAACGACGTCGGCGGAGGCAATCGCTTGGTCGACGAGTGCAACTACGAAAACAACACCGCCCAGGTCAAAGTCGAGAAGTGCCCAGTCGTGAAGTAGCGGCGCGCTCTGTCTCCCGTGGTTGCGCCGCCGGAAGCAGCACGGGTCCCACGGCTGGTGCAGGTCGCGGCGGGTGCAGGTCTGGCGGCCGCCGATCAGCGTCCAGCGACGTTCCCCACGCGTCAGAAAATTAACGTTACTAAGATATTTATTTGAGCGTCGCCTAGCCCCATATGGCCGGATTTTCTGCACCAATGCTCGAACTTCGCCGCTGAAAGCTCGACCACCAGGGAACTGGAACCGATACCAATCGCAGAAAACAGCAGTGAGTCAGGGTCGATCTGACGGCCGGTGCGCTTCGGCCGGGGAAACACCGTGGTATGCGCGACAGGTCGGGTAGCCGGCGACCGCTCGTGGCCGCTAACAGCTCGTCGATCCAGCGAGGAACACATGCTGCGCGTCGAAGCATCGAATCTTCCCAAGCCGCGCGGTGCGCCTCGCCCGCGCCGCTTGCTACCCAATCCGCCCGTGCCGCGGCGCGTGGCTGCGACTTCACGACTCGAAATCATTCCGCCAAGCGATCAGGCCCCGCCACGCACCGAACTCGCGCTACCCACGCGGCCGGCGCGCGCGCCGTCGTTGGAGCGTTGGAGCGTGCGGCTCGAGCTAGGCGACGACGAGATTGCCAGACTCTATGGCCAAGGTCTGACGCGCGGAGCCGCGGTCTGGAAAAAGGGCATGGTCGAATGGCGACCGCTGTTGATTACGCACGAGCTATCCGGCCTCTTGCGGCGCACACGCTTGACGTTCAACGACGCGCTGCCGCCGCTAGTGCAGCCCTCCCTCGCCTCGCTCGGCGACGACCTTACCCTGCCCCGCCCGGCGCGCCTGCCCCGAGACCTAGCTGAAAAGGCCGCAGAGGGAACGCCCATTTCCACGGTCGCGCCGACGGCTCTCGACGTTGACGCGCCCAGCAAGTCGCGCCGGACGTTGGAATACGCAGCTGTCGCGGCGGCCGGGTTTGCGTTGGCCTGGCTGAGTCAAGCAGGCCTGCACCCGGCCGCGAGCAGCGTGGTACCCCCGCAAGTCGCAGCCGCAGCGGCGCCCGCAGCGGCGCCCGCGTGCGCGACTGCAGCCGTCGCGTCGACGCTGCTTGCCAGCACCGGCATTCCGACCGTCTCAGTCGCCGACCTGCCGCTGGCGGGTGCCAAGGGCGCGGCGCCACTGCAGGGCCACGCAACGTCCAAGGCCGGAGCCCGCGCCACGCGAACGAGCAGTGGCGCGCCCAACCGCTCCGAGCTCGCCGAGGCGCTCTCGCGGGTGGCTGGGGCCGCGAGCGGCTGCGGTGAACGCGGCGGTCCGGTGCGCGTGGTCGTCAGCTTTGCCAGCTCGGGCGTGGCGCGCAGCATCCAGGTATCAGGCACAGAGTTACCGACCGCGACTCGCTCCTGCATCATTGGCGCGGCGTCGCGCGCGCGTGTGTCCTCCTTCTCGGGCGACCCAGTGACGGTAGCCAAGACGCTGTAAGAACCACGCATCCGTCGGCTAATCCTCGACGGACGCCCGCAGCGCGGTTGGACGGGCCTTCGCCCCGCGCAAGCGCTAGTCGTCTTCGGGCGCGTCCGCTTCAGGCGGCACTTCGCGCTCGGCGTCGACTTCACGCAGCAAATCGGACACTCGCTGCTGCGCGTCCGGGCCAAGGTCGTAGTGAAACCGCAACTCGGGCGCGCGCTTCAGCTCCAAGCGCGGCGTGATGACGCGACGCAAGCGCGGCGCCGCGCGCCGCAAACGCTCGATGATGTCGCGACGCTGACGCTCGTCGTCTTCCGTCACCATCAGCCGCACGCCAATCTTCGCGATCATCAAATCATCCGTGATTTCGACGCCAGTAACGACGACCGCGGCAAAGCGCGGGTCATCGACCTCACGCCGCAAAACGTCGGCAAAGTGGCGTTGAATCAGCTCGGCGACGCGCTTGGTGCGCCGACCGTCGTTGGTGGGACCTGGCATGGCTAGCGATGCTCCTCGTCGTCGGCGTCAGTATGGGGCGAGCTCCGCCCGAGCGCTTGCTCGATGCCGCCACGAATGCCGGAGCCGCCGCCGCCGAAGGGTACGATTTCGGTGGCCACGTCCGCCAACACGGCGTCTTTCGCTTGCTCCGCGGCGCGCGCCACGGCCGACAAAACCTCCGAACAACGCGCGGCCTGCCCCGAAACGATGGCGACACCCAGCGTCGCCACCTGCCAGCGCTCCAAGTCGCCAACCTCGGCAATTGAAACCGGAAAGCGCGCGCGCACCCGATCTTTAAAGCTCTTCACCACGCGACGCCGATCTTTCAGCGACGCCGCTCCAGGAATTTGAAACACGAGCCTCAATACTCCGATGAACATTGCTCAAACTTCCAAACCGGCTGTGTTTTGGGTAGGGACCCAAAACCAGAGGGTGGGCCCCAGGAATTCACTTCCTGGGGCGGGAGCTGAGCTCCCGCAGGAAAGATGAGCGAGAGACCCGACCCATGCAATGGGTTGGGTCTAGAGCGTTTGCTTAACTTCTTCGACTTCGAAGGCTTCGATGATGTCGCCTTCTTTGAACTCAGAGAAGCCCTCGAGGCTGATACCGCACTCGAAGCCTTCCTTGACGTCCTTGGCGTCGTCCTTGAAGCGCTTGAGGCCACTGATTTTGCCTTGCCAAATCGAGGCACCATCGCGCAAGAGGCGTGCTCCGCCCGAGCGTTTAATGACGCCGTCGATGACCATGCAACCGGCAACGGCGCCGGACTTGCTGGTCTTGAACACCTGGCGAATCTCGGCCTTGCCGATGTTCTTTTCGACCTTCGTCGGCGCGAGCAAGCCTTCCATGGCCGCTTTCACTTCATCGACCACGTTGTAGATGATCGTGTAGTGGCGAATCTGCACCTCTTCCTGTTGGGCGAGAGCTGCAGCCTTGCCGGCTGGGCGTACGTTGAAGCCGATGATGATCGCGCCGGCCGCGACAGCCAGGTTGACGTCGCCCTCGGTGATCGCACCCGCAGCCTGGTGCACCACGCTCACCTTCACCTTGGGGGTGGAGAGGCGCGTGAGTGAGTCGGACACGGCTTCGACCGAGCCCTGCACGTCCGCCTTGATGATTAGCTTCAGCTCGGCCTGTTCGTTCTCGGCCATGGCCTTGGCCAAGTCCTCGAGCGTGGTGGCGCGAGCGCCGGTGCCAGGAGCTAGGCTGCGCCGCACCTTCGTCTTGCGACTGTCGGCGATTTCCTGCGCCTTCTTCATGTCGTTCAGGACGTGAACCGGATCACCAGCGCTTGGCACGTCGGCCAAACCGATGACCACGACGGGCGTCGACGGACCAGCGCTCTCGAGCTGGTTGCCGAGCGCGTCGTGCATGGCGCGTACCTTGCCGTGAGCGCCACCCGCGAGGATGACGTCGCCACGGTTCAGCGTGCCGTCTTGAATCAGGATCGTGGCGACCGGGCCGCGACCGCGATCGAGCTCGGCTTCGACCACCACGCCGGAGGCCGGCTTGTTGGGGTTGGCCTTGAGCTCGAGCACCTCGGCCTGGAGCGCCAGCGTCTCGAGCAGCTTGTCGATACCGGCGCCGGTATGGGCCGAGACCTCGACGTAGAGCGTGTCGCCGCCCCACTCTTCTGCCACGAGCCCTGACTCCGCCAGCTGGCGACGCACCCGCTCCGGATTGGCGTCGGGCTTGTCCATCTTGTTGACGGCCACGACGATCGGCACGTTGGCCGCCTTGGCGTGTGCAATGGCCTCACGGGTTTGCGGCATGACGCCGTCGTCCGCCGCGACCACCAGCACGACCACGTCGGTCGTACGGGCACCGCGCGCACGCATGGCCGTGAAGGCCTCGTGACCGGGCGTATCGATGAAGGTGATCAACCCCTGCGGAGTCGAGACCGAGTAGGCGCCCATGTGCTGGGTGATACCGCCGGCCTCGCCGCTGACCACGTTGGCCTTGCGGATGCGATCGAGCAGGCTGGTCTTGCCGTGATCGACGTGACCCATGACGGTCACGACCGGCGGACGGAGCAGCTTCTCGACGGTGTCTTCGGCTTCGGTGCCCTGAGCCGCCGTGATTTGGTCTTCTTCGCTGACCGCGACGTCTTCGACTTCCCAGCCGAACTCGTTGGCGACGATCTTGGCCGTGTCGGCGTCGAGCGTGCTGTTGATGTTCACGCCGGTCATGCCGAGACGCATGAGCTTCATCAGCATCTCGGTCGACTTGATTTGCATCTTGCCGGCCAGCACCTGCAAGCCGACCGACTCCTCGATGCGCACGACCTTTTTGTGAGCCGAACGCTCTTGCGTGAGGATGTTCGGTGTCTTGGTGCGTGGCGGGCCGACGAAACGACCACCGCGCATGCCAGGCCGTTGCGGGCCGCCACGGAAGTTGCCCTGCGGGGCGCCGGGGCGACTGGGCATACCGGGTCCGCCCGGACGCTGCCCAAAGCCACCGACGCCGGCCTTGGCGTTGTATTCGACACGGCGCGGGAGGGGTCCCGTACGAACTGGCATCGGCACGCCAGGGCGACCGCCCCAGACGTCGATGCCGGTCTTTGGCGGCGTTGACGGCCGCGCCGCGGCCGGAGCCGGGCTGGCACCGCTACCGCTGGTAGCCGGCGGAGGCGTGGGGGCCGACGCGGCAACGGGCGCCGGCGCGGGCGCGGGCGCCGGAGGCGGAACCACCACCGGAGCCACGGCGGCCTCGGGCGGAGCGGGCGGCGGCACCGCGTGGCGCGGCTCCGACTTTGCAACCGGCGCTGGCGCAGGTGCGACCTCGACGACTGGCGCGGGTGCCGGCGGAGCGGCTGCTGCCGGCGGAGCGGCGGGCGGCGGCGGCGCTGCTACTGGCGGCGCGATGAAAACAGGGGACGGCTCTGGCGGAGGGGGGGCAGGAGCGGCAACGGGCCGCGGCTTCGCTTCGGCTGGCACCGGCGGCGGGGGTGCGACGCGCGGATGCGAGGGCGCCGAAGCTTCCTCACGCACCGACTCGAGCGGACCCGTGGATGCGACCGGCGAAGACGCTTCGGGGCGAGCACCGGGGGCACCGCCTGCGGCACGCCGCTTCACGACGGTCGGGCGAATTCGCTCTTCCACAGTGCTCGGCGACTTGGCCTTTTCCAGATGTCGCTTCACGCGATCGACCACCTCGGGTCCAATCGCGCTCATGTGATTGCGCACGTCTGGCACACCCACAGACTGGAGGAGCGACACGAGGCTCTTGTTGTCCATGCCTAAATCACGAGCCACCTCGTACACACGCAGCTTAATCGTCATCCAACCTCCGTCAGTCTGTGCGCTCTTCCGGGCTCGTCGAGCTCGGACACCGAAATCATGCGGGAGACCTCTTGGGAGAGGTCTGGGGAAAGTAGGCCAACAAGCGCCAGCTCGTCGCGCTTGAATGCAGCGCCGAGCTCGGCCTTTGTCTTGAAGAGGCGAACGCGACCGCGCTGCCCCAGTCTCAGCACCGGCGACAAGGCGGCCGAAGCCTTGGCGTCACCGGCCATCACCAGAAGCTCCACCCGACCGTCACGCTCGGCTTCCTCGAGCGCCGTCGTGCCGACGGCGGCCAGGCGTGCGCGCTGAGCCGCTTGTAAGAGCGACAGCGCACGGCGCGCCGCCGCGTCTTTCAGCGTTCCGACAAGCTCGGGCAACGTGGTCGTCACTTTGGTCTTCAGACCGCGGCTCAAGCCACCGCGAACAGCATCAGCCAAGCAGGCGGAACGCGCGTGGACCCAGGCCCCGCGGCCAAACGCGCCGCCGGCAAGGTCCGGCACGACCACGCCGTCATCGCTGACGACCAGGCGCACCAAGTCCTGCGGCGACCCGCTGACTCTGCAACCGACGCAAGTCCGAAGCGACGACACTGGGGGGGCTAGCTCCGTCAGCTTCTCACGCCTCTTCCGATGCCTGGCTAGGCGCGGCTGCAGCTTGCGCCGCGCGCGCGGTCGCCAGCTGGGCACGGGTTTCTTCGATTTCGCGCGCTTCGGAGGTCAAAAAGTACTCCGCGCCCTGCTGAATTTGGCGCGCCTTCTTGATGCCCAACCCGGTGCGGATGGCCAAGCGGTCGGCGTCCTCACGGGCCAAGTCCGGCACCGTGCGATAGCCGGCCTCTTCGAGCAGCTGCAGAGTGCGCAGGCCGACGCCCGGCACGAAGCGCAGCTTCTCGCGCTCGGTAAGTGGCTCGATCGACGACGACGCGCGGGCGATGCGCTCGCGACGTAGGCGCTCGGTCGTGGCGTCGGCGGCGCGCTTGAGCTCGGCGGCGCGTTCCTCGGTCTCCACGCCTTCGATTTGTGCGAGTTCCTCGACGGCGGCTTCCGAAATCTCTTCCAGGGCGCGGAAGCCCAGGCGGAAGATCGATTTGGCCAGATTCTCGTCCACGCCGTCGATCTCTTTCAAGACCACCAGCGCCTCGTCCTCCATCTGGCGGAACTTGCTATCGCTGATGATGTCGAGCTTCCAGCCCGTGAGTTGAGCTGCCAAGCGCACGTTCTGACCCTTGCGGCCGATGGCGAGCGACAGTTTCTCGTCTGGTACGACGAGCTCCATGCGGTGATCCGCCTCGTCCACGATGACCTTGTTCACCTCGGCCGGCTGAATGGCGTTGATGATGTAGCGAGCCGGATCGGGATCGAACGGCACGATGTCGATCTTCTCGCCGCGTAGCTCTTGCACCACGGCTTGCACGCGCGAGCCCTTGATGCCGACGCACGCGCCAACCGGATCCACGTCCAAATCGCGGGTCGTGACGGCGATTTTGCTGCGCGAGCCGGGCTCGCGAGCTACACCGACGATTTTGACGATACCCTCGTAAATCTCGGGCACTTCTGCCTCGAACAGCTTCTCGACGAGGGTCGGGGACTGGCGGCTCAGGATGATCATCGGGCCGCGTGACTCGCGGTCGATGTTCTTCACGAAGGCCACAATCCGATCACCGGGACGATACGTCTCGCGCGGGGTCTGCTCCCGCGCCGGCAAGACGCCTTCGGTCTTGCCCAGGTCCACGATCAGATTGTGACCCTTCTCGAAACGGCGCACGATGCCGCGGATCAGCTGACCCTGGCGATCTTTGTACTCGTTGAAGATGATGTCGCGCTCGGCGTCGCGCACGCGCGACAGCAGCACCTGCTTGGCCGTCTGCGCCGCGATGCGACCGAAGGCGCTGCGCGCCTGCTTCATGTCGAGGAGGTCGCCGAACTCTTTGTCCTGCTGACGCGCGCGCTCGGCGTCACGCGGGTGCCAAAACACCTGGAAACCCAGCTCTTCGCCGAGTTCGGCCTCGAGCCCATGCTCCTTGGCCGTTTCCATGTCGATCTCGCGCTCGAGCAGCTGCACGTCTTCGACGACGGTCATGTACTGGAACAGATCGATGTTGCCGCTCTCTTCGTTGAAGCGGGCTTCCAGCTCACGGGTCGGGCCGAAAACGGCTTGCGCCGCCTTGAGGATCGCCGCCTCCATCGTCTCGATTAGGACCTTCTTGTCGATGCCCTTTTCCGCGGCGACCTGCTCCACGATGGAACCGAGATCCACTGCCATTCCGGCTGATGCTGCTGCCATCTCTACCTTCTCCGTGCAGACCGCTGTTCGCGGCCGTGTGGGCGGCGCGCGCCCGCGCCACCAGATCGGGAGCCATTGGACTTCCAATCGAAGACCAAGTGACCGTTGTCGATTTCGTCGAGCGAAAGCTCGACGAGCTCCCCCCGTTCGGACTGAATGACGACGCGCTTTTCGGGAGAAACCCCGTGTAGAGCGCCGATAATCGTGTACTCGCTATTGCGAGGCTGCCGCAGCTTGACCGTCACGGCTTGGCCGGCGAAGCGCTCGTAATCGCCGAGGCTGTAGAGCGAGCGCTCCACACCCGGCGAACCGACCTCGAGCCGGTAGCGCTGCGCAATACAGTCAGCCACGTCGAGCGCGGCCGATACCTCACGCGAGATGTCCGAGCACAACTCGAGCGTGATGCCAGCACCAGGTACGCGCTCGGCGACCTTTTCGAGCGTTAGCTCGAGCACCCAACCGCTACGATCGGTCTTGAATACCAGCTCCACGCCGTCCACCCGATGCGCCGCCAAAATTGGCGACACCGCGGCGAGCACGCGCTCACCGTCGAGTCCTGGCAGTTTTACGTGGGCAATCGTCATCCGGCTGAGTGAGGTGAAGAGCGGTGGGTCAGGTCGTAGGCAAAAAAAAACGGACCCTCTA
>JAYUYU010000342.1:0-6095 GCA_043752365.1 Myxococcales bacterium
CTGTTGCTTTTGCCGTTCGCGCTCAGGCCCCAAGGCGAAACCGAGCAGCAAACGACGCGCCACGTGGTCGTGCTCACGCCTCACAACGAGGCCATTCGCTACGAAATGTCGGCCGGTTTTCGGCGCTACCTGCTTGCCCGCGGCCAGCCTCCGGCGCGCATCGACTGGCGAAGCCCGGGCAGCACTGCCGAAATTTCGCGGATGATCTCGTCCGAGTACAGCTCTGGCTTCCGGCGCTATTTCGCGGCCAAGGTTGGCCGCCCGTTGTCCGAACGCGCCCTACAGTCGTTCGCCAATCCCAAACAGTCCGGCGAGGGCGACGACGAGGCGGCCTACGCCCGCCGGCTGTTTCTGGACTCGGACATCGGTATCCGGGTCGATCTGTTGTTCGGCGGCGGTAGTTACGACTTCGCGCAGCACGCGGCTGCGGGCCGGCTCGTGGATTCGGGCGTCATGGCGCGGCATCCAGAGCTCTACGGCGAAGGCGGCATTCCACAAACCGTAGGTGGCGCGCCGTATTGGGACCCCAAAGGCCGCTGGCTGGGCGTCTGCGTTTCGGCTTTCGGCATCTGCTACAACCGTGAAGCGCTGGCGGCTCTCGGCATCACGCGTCCGCCAACGCGCTGGACGGACCTCGCCGACCCTCGGCTGGCAGGTCACGTGGCCCTAGCCGATCCGAGCAAGGCTGGCTCCGCGGGCAAAGCCTTCGAGATGATGGTGCAGCAGGCCATGAGCGAAGCCTGGCAGAGCGCCGGCTCGCCGGCAGCCGGAAGCGCCGCGGAAGCCGTAGCCCTGGCGCGCGGCTTCGACGACGGCCTGCGCCTGATCCGGCAAATTGGCGGCAATTCTCGTTATTTTGCCGACCAAGCCTCCAAAGTCACGCAAGACGTGCAAAGCGGCAACGCGGCCGTCGGCACCTGCATCGATTTCTACGGCCGCTTCGACAACGATCGCCCGGGTCCCGGTCAACGTTTGAGCTTCGCCTTGCCTCACGGCGGCAGCGCCATGGACAGTGACCCAATCGCGCTGCTGCGTGGTGCTCCTTCGCCCGCGCTTGCCCGCACCTTCATCGAGTTCGTGCTCAGCCCGGAGGGGCAAGGCCTGTGGGCTTACAAACGCGGCGTGCCAGGCGGCCCGGAGCGTTACGCGCTGCGGCGCACGCCGATCGTGCCGTCGATGTTCACGAAAGAGAAGCGCGCGCTTCGCTCCGATCCGGATGATGACCCGTACGTTGCCGCGCGCTCGTTCACGTACCACGCGGCCTGGACGGGGCCGCTGTTTCGCGCGCTCTCGTTCGTGGTCAAGGTGATGTGCGTCGACACGGAAGACGAGCTGCACGAAGCCGCCGCCGCGCTGGCCGCCAACCGCGACCCCGCCCGCGCCCGCGCCGAGTTCGACGACGTATCCCTGGTATCGTACGCGGTCGTGAAGAACGAGATCGCACCCGCGCTCAGCAGCGGCGATCCACTACGCGAGGTCGCGCTTCAAAACCGCTTGGTCAGCGCGCTCAAACGCCAGTACGAGCAGGTGACCCAGCTGGCCCGGAGCCAGCAATGAAACGCCTCGGGCCCAGTGCGCTGCTGCTGCCATTTTTGGCGCTAATTTTCGGCGTCTTCTTCCTGTGGCCGTTGGTCGAGAGCATGCGCGGGGCGTTCGTCGATCCCGCGGGGCGTTTCACGCTGGCCTACGTGACAGCCGTCTTTCAAAACCCGGTTTACGTGCTGGGCTTCCGCAACTCGCTAGCCATTGCGTTCGGCACCACCTTGCTCAGCGCGCTCGTCGGCATTCCGCTAGCGCTGCTGTTTCAACGCTGGGAGTTTCCCGGGCGACGCTGGCTCTCGGTGCTGGTGCCGCTGCCGCTGTTCGTGCCCCCGTTCGTGGGCGCGCTCGGTATTCAGCGGCTGCTGGGACCCAACGGCGCGCTCAACGCAGCGCTCGGCGGGCTCGGCTTGTCGGATCCTTCGGCACCGATCGACTGGCTGCGCGACGGCCGCTTCTTCGCGGTGGTTTCGCTGACTGCGCTGCACCTTTACCCGGTCTTGTACTTCAACCTCTCGGCGTCGCTGGCGAGCCAGAACCCCGAGCTCGAACGTGCCGCCGAGTCGCTGGGCACCAGCCCGCTCCGCAAGCTGTGGCGTGTCACGCTGCCGCTCTCCGCGCCCAGCTTGTTCGCGTCGCTGACGATCATTTTCATCTGGTCCTTGACCGAGCTGGGCGTGCCGCTGCTGTGTGACTACGACCGCGTCACCTCGGTGCAAATCTTCGTCGGACTGAAGGACATCGGGCAAAACCCGTTCGTTTATGGCCTAGTGACGGTAGCGTTAATCACCTCGGTGGGCCTGTACGGGCTCAGCCGGCTCTTCTTGCGCAAGCTGGACATCACGGCTGGAGCAAAGGGAGCCGCACGGAGTGAGCGAAGGCCACTGGCTGGCCTTCGCGGCTGGGCCTGCACGGCCTTCGCGCTCGCGGTGCTGTCCGCGGCCGCGTTGCCGAACCTGGCGGTCATCTTGCTGGCGTCCTCGCGCGATTGGTACGGCACGGTGCTGCCTAGCGGCTTCACGCTCGACCACTTCCGGTCTGCCCTTGGCCATGCGCTGGTCGTGCCCTCCATCGCGCAAAGCTTGCGCTACGTCGCCCTCGCCACCGCCCTCGATTTGGTGCTCGGCTTCGCTATCGCCTGGGTCGTGGTGCGCAGCAACGCGCCGGGGCGCAAGCTGCTCGACGCGCTGGCCATGCTGCCGCTAGCGGTGCCCGGCTTGGTGCTGGCCTTCGGGTATCTGGCGATCTCCCGGCCTGGGCGGCCACTCGCCATGTTCGATCCGGTGCGCGATCCGACCGTGCTGTTGGTCGTCGCCTACGCCATGCGGCGCTTGCCCTTCGTGCTGCGCTCGGCCGAGGCCGGCCTGTTGCAGTTGAGCCGCAGCGTCGAGGACGCCGCGCAGAGCCTGGGCGCGCCGCCGGCGCGGGTTTTGTGGCGTGTCACGTTGCCGTTGGTGCTGCCGCACTTGCTAGCAGGCGGCCTGTTCGCCTTCGCGCTGTCCATGCTCGAGGTCTCGGACTCGCTGATTCTGGCTCAACAGCGCGCGCACTTTCCGATCACCAAGGCCATCTACGAGCTATCTCAGCTGATCGGCGATGGCCGCCTGGTGGCCGCTGCGCTGGGCGTCTGGGCCATGCTGCTACTGGCCACCACGGTCTGGGTCGCCCGACGCATCGTCGGCGATCGAGCCGGCGGCGTCTCGGACATTTGAGCCGGGTCAGCCGCGCGCGGCTTCGAGCAGCGCGCGCGTGACCGCCACGGCCGCCGCAAGGCGCTCCCCAGCGCGTCCGGCGGCCCATGCTTCAGCCAGCCCAGCCCCGAGCGCCTGCGCACACGCCGCCACTTCGCCCGTCTTTTGCCGCAGCTGCCGCCGCGCCAAGGGGCGCAAGTCCAAGCGCTCGGGCAAGCTCACGCCTTCGGCAACCAAGCGCTCCGAGGCGTAGAAGCCCCAACCGGCCAGCAAATCGTTCGGGCGAACGAACGCGCGCCACCGCTCAGAAAAGGACGCGAACGACTCGCCCGCCAATACCAGCTCCGAAGCCACGCGCGCGTGCACCTCGAAAGATGGCGAGAGCGGCCGGCGCGGCGCAAGTAGCGCCTCGAAGCGCTCGCCACTTTGCACTCGCTCGGCGACCCACTGCACCACTTCGGCGTCACCGCCCAGCGCGCTGCCGCGGGTCCAGGCGTTGGCCTCGCCATAGCCGACCACCAAATCGGCTTCGCGCTCGAGCAACAGCTTGGGAACGCGCGGCTTCCTGGGCCGGTCGCGGAAGGCCAAATGCCGCCGCGCGCCACGCATCTCGGCGTAGTGCAGCTGGTGTTCGACCATGGCCTCGAACGGCAGTAGCCACGCTTCGCGATCGAAGCCCGCAGGCTCGAGCAGCCTCAGTGCCTCACCGATAGCCTCGATGGTGGAGATGCAATGCAGCGCGGGCTCGCGTCGAATCCGGTAGCGGCTGGGCGCGCTCGGCGACAGCGAATAGCGCGGCAGCTGCGCTAGCTCGGGGTTTTGTTGAAACAGCTTTTTGGCTTGCCACCACGTGCCGTCCAGCACCACCAACGTCACCGGGCCCGGCGGGGGGGACGCCGCAAGGTCCAGCGCATCTGGCCCGGGGTAGAGCAAAACGGCCGGCGCCGCGGGGTCATGTAGCCGAGCCTGCAGCAGCGGCACCTCGGCCAACTTGATGGCCACGTGCCGCTCCGCGCGCTCGAGCTGCAGCTCCACCAGGCGCGCGGTGTTAATCGGCACGTCGCTCTCGCGCGGGTGCTGCAAAATTACCACCCGCGTCTGCGTGGAGATGCGCCGAACCGACGCGCAAATGCAGACCACGCTGGGGCGCGAACAACCAGAGCACACACTGCGGGGAACGACTTGGAGCATCGCTGAAGCACCGGTCAAAGCCATGACCGTGAACCGGCGCCCCACACGTGTCACGCCCAGGCCAAGGCGCGCAAGGCCCCTTGACGATTGCCCCCGGAACCTGCTGGGATCCGTCCCAACTTGGGTCAACGCGCCTTAAGCGGCCACCCACGCGGCCGCTCTGGGTTGCAGCCTCGGCCGTGTGTCGAGCTCTCATGCGCCTCCTTCCCCTCTCCGCGACGCTGCTTTTCTCGCTAAGCGGGCCTGTCAGCGCGTTCGCTCAAGACGCCGCCACCGCGCCAGGCGTGCCCGCGACTGCCCCCGCAGCGCCTGCGACCGCGCCACCGGCCGCCGAGCAGCCAACGGCCTCGGCCGCTCCCGCCGCTGCCGCGACCCCCGCTACCGAAGCCGACATCGCCGCCCTGAACCAGCGCATCGACGAGCTCGAGGCTCAACAGGCAGAGACGGCTGCCAGCGCCGAAGACGACGACCAACGCTTCAAGATCTACGGTTTCGTCGACTTTGGTCTGAAAAAGTCGTTCCCCGCCAGAAATCCATTCTTCGCCGCGCTCATCCAACGCAAGCTGACGTTCGTCCTCGGCAACATCAATCTTTACTTCGACGCGCAGCCCACGGCCGGCTGGCGTGCCTTGGTCGAAGCCAGGCTCACGACCTACCCTCACGGCGCCGAAACCTACGACCCCAACACGGGTCGCTTCGAGCGCACCGACGCCAGCACCTTCGACACCAACAGCCCCTCCGGTAGAAACCACGTCATCTGGGGCGGTGTCGTGCTGGAACGCGCGCAAATCGAACACACCATTACCGATCTATTCAACCTGCGCGTTGGCTACTTTCTCACGCCCTACGGCATTTGGAACGTCGACCACGGCACACCGACGTTGATTTCGCTGGTGCTGCCGGCTTCGCAGGTCGAGGAAGCGATGCCGGCGCGCCAGTTGGGCGTGCAGGCCTACGGCTCCACCACGCTGGGCGACACGGAGCTTGGCTACGCCGCCTACGTAACTAACGGCCGCGCCCCGTTTCTCGAGGACCCGACGGACGGAAAAGCCGGCGGCGCGCGCGTCTTCGCCAACTTCATCGGCAAGAGCTCCACCTTGAAGCTCGGCCTCTCGGGCTATGTCGGCGACAGCCTGGAGCAGAGCAAGGTGCTCGGCATTGCCAACGGCAAGCCCGCCATCTCAATCACCAGCGACTACCGCTACGAGGAGTGGGCCGTCGGTGGCGACCTTTCGCTCGACTGGAAGAAGCTGCGCGTCCGCACCGAGGGCATGGTGCACCGCGTCGACCACGGCAACAGTCCGCACGAACCGGTGAGGTTCGCGGCACCCGGCACCACCCATCCCGATCGTTACGAGTACTACTGGTACTCGACCTTCGCCTATCGCATGGGCGCGTTCGAGCCCTACACCTATACCGAGCTAAAGTACCTAACGCCGCGCGACGGCAGCTTCGACCTGACCTACCTGCCCGGGCTCGGGCTCAACATCCACTTCTCGCCTTACGCTCAGCTCAAGACGCAATACGTCGCCGCCAAGTTTTATCGCGTTGCCGATGGCGGCGACGCCAGTGACAAGAACTTTCGCCTGGTCGACTCGCGCTTCGTGCTCTCGTTCTAGCTCGAGGTTCCATGCTGCACCGCACCCTCCTACTCAGCGCCTTGGCCACCACGCT
>JAYUYU010000343.1:0-2301 GCA_043752365.1 Myxococcales bacterium
GTAGTAGTTCACACCGAACAGCTGATCGACACGCAACAGGCCTGCGGCGCTCGGCAGGTCGCTCATGCTCACCTGGCAACCATGTGCCCGCACGTACCAAGGCGGCGCGGCTGGGAACGCCATCCACATCGCGAAGGACATGAAGTTGGCGATCGCGAAGGCCCACAGGTAGCGGCGCATGCGGGGCCTGTCCACGAAGTACAAGTACGCCGAGTAGACGAGCGCCAGGTACGCGAACACCGTATAAGGCACGGCAAACACGACGTCCCAAAACGGCGTATGGTGAAGCTGAAACCAGTCTTGCAGGGTCACGCCGGGCGCCACCGCAAACGCAGAGAGCTCGAAGTCACGCAGGTCGCAGCCGTGCACACGCTCGGCGCTGACGAAGATGCGCCGAGCGTAGCGCACGAGGTCGTAGCCCAGCGCTACCAACACGTAAGGCGTGATGTCGCTCAAGAAGGCGCGCGCCCGCGGCCCGAAAGCCGAGAGCCCCACCACCACCAGCACCAGCACGATGTGCTCGACCCGCAAGTCACCAATGCTAGCCACGGCCAGCACGTACAGCAGCGGCACCAGTGGAAAGAGCCTCGAAATCAGCTGCCGATGGCGCAGCAGCCTCCAGCGTGACGGCGCGGCCGCCCGTGTTACGGTCGGGCCATGGCTCAAGCGGCCCTCCCGGCACGACTGATTGCGACTTGGTTTGGTTGCGGCTTGTCGCCCAAGGCTCCCGGCACCGTGGGCTCGATTGGCGCGGTGCCGCTGCACCTGGCGCTGGCAACGCTGGGGCCGTTGCCCCACGCTGCCGCGATAGTGGCGCTGTCGGTCCTCGGTACTTGGGCTTCCAACGAGGTCGCCCGCGCCGAAGGCATCGAGGACCCCCAGAAGGTCGTCATTGACGAGGTTTGTGGAACGTTAATCGCCATGGGCATGGTCAGCGGCGGTAGCTGGGGGATTCGACTCCTGGCGCTGGCACTTTTCCGCGTGCTGGACATCACGAAGCCCGGACCAATTGACACCGTGCAGCGGCTCGAACCCCCGGGGGTCGGAATCATGGCGGACGACTTGCTGGCCGGAGTCGTTGCCGGCGCTATGGCCTACTCGGTGTCGGCGCTGCTGGCACGCTGAGGCGCGTGACGTCATCCAGCGCTAGCACCACGTACGCGGAGCGCAGTGCCCAGACGGCGGCCGCAAAGCTGAGCAGACCCATCACGCCGATGATGGACAGCATTGCCACCTCACTCGGAAAGCCTGGCGCGCTGACCGAACCTACGACTAGCGCCAAAAGCAGCAGCACCAGGCGCTCAGCGCGACGCATGAACAGGGGCGGCAACTTGATGCTCAGTCCCTCGGCCCGCGCCCGCACGTACGAGACGGCGAAGCCGGTCATCATGGCGAGGACCAGCACCCCCGAGGCCAACGGGGTCTGCGCAGAGCCCACGACTAGGCCCAATAGAGGCAGAGCGTCGGCCAGGCGATCGACGGTCGAATCGAGCAACGCTCCGAAGCGCGTACTGAGATGCGCGGCCCGCGCTACAATGCCGTCGAGCAAGTCGAATGCGCCACTGACCAGTAAGCACAGCGCCGCTATCAAGTAGTAACCCAGCGCCGCCGCCACGCCCGACGCGAACGCCATGGATAAAGCGGCATACGTCAGCGAATTGGGGGTGACGCCGCGCTCGGAAAGCCAGCGCCCCAGCCCTAAAACCGTGGCGTAAGTGCCGCGCGCTAGCTCGCTGCGTTCCCAAACGCCACCGCGCAGCTTCTTGGAAACTTCGTCGGTTTGCGGCGCGAGCTCGGGCGCGAAGGCGTCGGTAGAAGGCAGAGACCCGTCCATGATTTCGTCGGCTTGGTGACTCGGGGGTGTCGCCTACATGGGACGCTACACGAGGCCTCGCAAGCCCCTTGAGTCGCCACTCAACAAATCTTCAGCCATCGTCGACCGCAGCACTGGAACATCGAGATACTTGAGCGTCGCTCAACAATTGAGCGCGCACGCTCCGCGCCAGAGTGCCCCGCGTCTCATTACGCGACACGGCGCTACACGAAAGGTTCTCGAAACGGCTCCGAGGGCGAATCGGCCAGCGCCTGCCGGTCCTCCGACCAACTGCCGAGCTGCGCGGAAAGCGGGCCAAGGGCGTGCCGATAGCGCACGAGCTCTCCACGCTCGAAATCCACGCAGGTGAAGCAGCGCTCGTGATCGCGCAGCAGCGTGCCAGCGTTGACGATGGAGAGCGGGCCGAACGTGCGCAGCATGGGGCGATGCGTGTGGCCGTTCAGAATGAAACGGTACCGCCGCTCGAA
>JAYUYU010000344.1:0-6087 GCA_043752365.1 Myxococcales bacterium
CGCCGCAGCCACAGGCGTATGCCGCGCGAACGGCCATTTGGCAGACGGAATGGGAAACGCGGGCTTGGCGAACAAGTAGCCCTGACCGTAGTGCGCACCGGTGTCCAACACCGCTCGCAGCTCGTCTTCGGTCTCGATACCCTCCGCGACGACCTTGGCGCCCAACTCTTCACACAGTGAAACCACTTGGCGCACCAGGATTTGTTGCCGGCGGCTCTTCTCGATCCCGCGAATCAACGCGAGGTCCAGCTTCACCACGTGCGGCTCCAAATCCACGATGCGCTTCAAGTTCGAATGGCCGGCGCCCAAGTCGTCGACGACCAGGTACGCGCCACCACGCGAGCAAATCTCCTTCAAGACGCCCGCGCACAAACCGAAGTAGCTGAACGCCGCTGACTCGGTAATCTCGAGATATACTGCCCGGTCGTGAAAAAACAGCGGGTCATCCGGTCGCACCAACCAGCCATCGCTGAGCTCGTGCGGGTGCAAGTTGACGAACAGGGGCGCGTCAGCACAACGACCAAACGCCACCTCGCGGATCTTTCGGCCCAAATGGCCACAGGCCCGTTCGGCTTCAGCTTGCTGAAAGAGCACTAGTGGGTTCTTGAACTCCGGCCACTTGCAGCGCGTCAACGCTTCGTAGGCAAAGGTGAACCCCGTCTGCATGTCCACGATAGGCTGGAACACGACGTCGATGTCCCCCACCGTCAGGTCCCGCACCGAAGTCCCCTTGGCGATGGAACCCGAGACGGTTCGCTGGAAGTCCGGCGGTGGTGGCTTAGTACTCGCCAATGACATTTCGTGCGCCCTCCATCCTGAACGGCAGATCCCCGGTGTCATTAACCCGACAGTCTCATTTGTTTTCCGTCTCAGCCTTCTCAAACTGCGACACCGCTCCAAGCGTGCCTGACCCCGCGCATCCGCTGCCGTCCCCCGCGCATCTGCTGCCGCCCCCGCACATCTGCTGGCCAATGTGAGCTCGCGCAGAGCGCGAGCCAGAACCACCTCACCCGACCTTGGCACCACCAGATCACGATCCGCGATCGAGGAGAGACCCGAGACAAACTCGGCGAGGCCGAGCGCCGATCGCGCTTCTATTCACGAAGGTCGCAAGGCGCTCCAAGCAAGGCGCGGAGGAGAACAAGACCCTTGAACAAGACCCTCGAAACAAGACCCTAACCAACCTAAAACAAACCAATACTAAAATGAAAAGCTCCGATGCTCTCCCAGAACCGCTGTCGCTTGCGCGACGAATCGAACTGGTCCAGCAGCCTCTCGAGGTTGAAGCCGTAGTCGAACACCAGAGGACCCACGGGGGTGGCGATGCGGATGCCCGAGCCGGCGGAGTAGCGGAGGCGGAAGCCGGGATCTTGAAGTGCGCGGATTGAGCTCCACAGATTGCCAGTGTCGAGAAAGAGAGCGGTCTGCACGCTGCCAGTGAGCGGAATGCGCAGCTCTGCGCGTGGGTTGACGAACACATCGCCACCGCGAATCAAAATGCGATCGACCGTCAACAGCTCATTGTCGCCCGGGTCCGACTCGGAGAGCGCCTGGGCGTCGAGCAGCTGCTGGGCGATGTCCTCGGGGACCAGGGAGTCTTGCGTGAAGCCGCGGATGGTGTCGACGCCACCCATGAAGAACAAGCGATCGGGGTAGGTGTGCGAGCGCTCGATGAGCTGGCTATTGAGGCCCCAGCGAAACGACAACGCCAGCGCCATGCCGCGCTTGGTGATCGGAATGTAGCCGGCCACCCGCGACGTGTACTGCATGAAGTCGCTAACCACCGGGTCGAACGGGCCCGTGCCGCTGCTGCTCGCGGCGGCGGTCGCGGTGTCGCCCACCGGCTTGGCGTGCACGTGCTCGATCGATCCCGAGATCAAAAAGCCGCGCGTCGCGTCGAGCGGAACGTCGCGCTGGTCCCAACTGGCGGAAGCGCGCTGGGCCGTGACGAAGGTGGTGCCCTCCGGCACGCGGAAGGTGGTCAACTGCCCGCTGTCTTTGATGTATTTCACGAGCCCGCCGGTGTCGCCCAGAATCGTGGCGGTGTTTAGCTCGAGTGAGCTGCCAAGCTGCGCCGACAAGCGTCGCTCGGGCCGGAAAATCAAGGTCGGAATGAGCGCGTCCTTGACCAAGCTGTAGTCGCGGGCGTTGTCGCGCACGTCGATGGCTTCGACGTTGAAGCGGAACAGCGGGCCCAAGCCGATCTCCGGAAATTCAACGCTAGCCGAGTTGTGCCGACCGAAGCGCGTCTCGACGGGCTCGTGCTTGGCGCGCACGTCCGGCTCGATGATGAACTGCTGGGGTAGGAAATTGAGCTGCGAGCGCAGCGTGAGCTGGATGGCCTCGCCGGCCAGGTTACGGTGGCCGTACTCGAACGAAATGCGGAAGCCCTCGCCGCTGCTCAAGCCGGGGCGCACGTCGACGTACTGCGCCAAGCGCTCCTCGACGCTGACGATCACGACCTTCTCGCGCGCCGGCACGTAGGGATCTTCGAAGCCCACGCTGATGCTGCCGAACACACCCAAGGTCGCTAAGCGCTCTTCGGTGCGGCGCACCAGGCTGCGCCGATAAATGCCGCCCCGCGTGAGCGCGATGCGACTGCGAATCAGCCGTTCGCTGGTGGTGGCTGCGCCCTTGATCACCAGGCGCGAGACCCGTACCTGTTCGCGCTCACTCACCACGAAGCGCGCCCGGCCGCGCGTGTGGTCCGGCGAAAGGTCGAGCTCGACCTCGGCGTCCGCGAAGGCGAAGCCCTCCTCCGCGTAGGCGTCCAGAATGCGCCGGCGAGCTCGATCGAGCTCGGACTGGCTCAGCGGCGCGTTCAGCGAAAGCTGAGAGGCTTCGAACAAGCGACTTTCGACCAGCGCGCTGTTGCCTTCGAAGGCAACGTCGTACAGGTACGTGCGAGGTCCCAAGCGAACCGGCAGGTACAGCGAGGCTTCGCTCGCGCAGTGCTTGCCACGCTTCGGATCCGGCACGCAGAGGAGCCCGGCGTCGGGCAGCGACGCCGCGCGCGGGCGCCCGACTTCGTCGTAGCTGCAGACCGCTTTGGGTTGGCTGAGCTGCCCTTCTGGCAGACACTGACCCACCGGCGAGCGGCGATCGCAAGCGCGTCGCACGACGGACAGCGGACCCACGCTGGCTGACAGGTAGCCCTCGGAGCGGTAGAGATCGCGCAGGTGATCGATGGCCTTTTCGTACACGTCGGGGACGAAATAGCTGTATGGGCTGAAATCGCGCGGCGCGTGGCGGGCCGCAGCGTCGTGCGTCGGGCCGTAAGCAGACTCGGTGACGCGCGGATCCACGGGACCGAGCAGCTCGGCGCCGGGCAGCTCCGCCAGGAAGCTGTCGATTTCTGCGTCGACCTCGGCAGGCTTTACGCGGGTTAGACACGGGTAGCGCCGTGCCGCCACTCGTAGCGGCTCGCCCTCGCGAATCGTGAACACCAAATCGCTCACGGCCGAGCCAGGCCGAGTGCGCACACTGGGCGCGACCTGCACGTCGAGCCGCCCGCGCGTCAGGTACTGCTGGCGCAGCTTTTCGGCCAAGCTCTCGGGGGCGCGGTCGTCGGTCTCCTCCAGCGACAAGACCGCCAGCAGCTCGTCGCTATCGAACAGGCGATTGCCCTCGAAGGACACCCGCATGCGCTGGTCGGCGCGCACGTTGACCTTGAGCGTCAAGTTGCCCGCCGAGTCCGGCTCCAGCGCGTGCTCAACGGTGGCGCGGTGAAAGCCACGCGCGCGCAGCAGCACCTCGAACTTGCGGTCCGCAGCCTCCAGCTGCTCGCGGTCTGCGCGATCGCCAGGGTTGCCCTGGTACTGGCCTAGCAAGCCCGCCAAAACGGGCTCTTTGTGGTCGGGCCAGGCGTAAAATTTGCGCAGCGCGATGCGTTGGGGTGAGCCCGGCTCGAGGTCGATGCGCAGCGCGACGCGCAACGGGTCGTCGGTGTCGATGGCTTGCAACGTGGCGCGCGCGTTCGGGAAGCCGTGCTTGGCGTGCTCTTCGCGCAGACGCTTGCGAATGCGCTCCAGGTCGCCTTCGGTCAGCTCACGCCCCACCTGCACCCCGACGGCGCGCAACAGCACGTCGTCAGCCAGCACTCCCCCGGTCACGCGCACGTCGGCCACCACCCGGCGCGGTGTAACGAAGATGCGCAGGCGCACGCCGTCCGTGTCGGCCTCGACCTCGGCCCGGGCGTCACTGAACTTGCCGCTCTCCAACAGCTCGTCGAGCGAGCGTCGCACCAGCTCGGGTGAAAGCAGCTGCCCGGCCACGGCGCGCACGCTGGGGCGCTCACCCAGCCAGCGCGAACCCCGCACGACGATCTCGACGCGGGTCAGAGGGCGACCCGACAACACCGACAGGTCCGGCGCGGGATGCAGCTCGGGAACGCGCGCTTGGCCAAGTGCGTTTTCAGCCCCTCCCAGCAGCCACAGAACGAGCGCCATGGCCTGGGCCAAGCGGAGCGCTCGAGGGGGGTGCATCGGCCCCCTTATACTGTGGTATGGGCCGGGGATGGTTCAGGCGTCGGCCTCGCTGCGCTCCCCGAAAAGGACCGAGCGTCCCGCGCCGCACCGCGGCCGCTGGCGACGCATATTGCTATGGCTTTTGGCCAGCGGCTTGCTGCTCGTAGCGGTGACTTATTGGGCGGTCCACCGCTTCGAGTGGGCCGGGCCGTTGGTCGCCAACAGCTTGCGCGCCGTAGTCGGCGTCGACAACGTCGCCCGCCTGGAAGACCTGGTGTACGCCGTCGAAGATCGCGTCAACCGTCTCACCCGCCGGAATGAAAAGCCGCAAGCGCATTGGCAGGTGCCGGCCATCGCGCCAACGCCCCAGGCTGCGCCCTCGCCCGCATCCGCCGCCTCGGCCGAAGCACCGCGGCTACCGCCCTTCGCGCCCACAGATCCGGGGCCCGCGCTGAAGGCTTGGTCCGCGCCTGGCGACGGTAAGTGGGTCCCCATCGTCGACGCGCGCCGCCCGGGCGAACCGCCGTACATGATGAAGACGTTGCTCCACCCCGATGTGGGTCGGTCGTGGGCCGAGGTGTTCGTCGTCGCCGTCGACCTGCGGCGCGTGCGCCTTTACGCGGTCGCGGGCACGCGCGAACCCGCTGCAGATTCGCCCGAGGGCGCGAAGTACGAGCGCACGGCGCTGATTCCGAGCGCCCACGACGAGGAGTTGCTCGGCGCCTTCAACGGCGGCTTCATGACCGAGCACGGCGGCTACGGTATGAAGCTCGACGGCGTGACGCTGGTCAAGCCCAAGCCGAACGCCTGCACCGTGGCGGTTTATGCCGACGACTCGCTGCGCATCGGGCCTTGGCAGGACATGGCCGCGGACGAGCCGCAGATGCGCTGGTATCGCCAAGCCCCGGAGTGCATGTGGGCGGGTAACGTGCTGCACCCCGGCCTCGTCGGCGGCAAGGGCCTGAAGTGGGGCGCGACGCTGGATGGTGACACCGTGATTCGCCGCTCAGCCATTGGCCTGAACGCGACGCGCGACGTGTTGTACGTCTCGATCACCAATCATACCTCGGCGCGCGTGCTGGCGGACGGCCTGCATCACTGCGGCGCCGTCGACGTGGCGCAGCTGGACGTGAACTGGAGCTACCCCAAGTTCGTGACTTTCGAGCCGGGCGAGGCAGGCCCCGAGCGCCGCGCCGTCGCGCTAGCCGCCGGCTTCGAATACTCGCCCGACGAGTACATTCGGAAGAAACAGCGCCGCGACTTCTTCTACCTCATCCGCAAAGACACCGGCCTGGCGCCGCCCACCGGCTACGTCACGCCCGTCACGCCCGCCGCTGCACCCTCGGCCAACTGATGCCCGAGCTGCCCGAGGTGGAGGTGACACGGCGCCGCATCGGCAAGCTGCTGATCGGCCGTAAAATTGCGCGGCTCGTCACCACCAAGCCGAGTTATTTTTTCCTGACCAGCCCGCGCAAGCTGCAGCAAGAGCTCGTGGGTCGCACGGTCGTCAAGCTCGATCGCCACGGCAAATATCTATTGGCACGTCTCGAAGCGGGCGCCACGTTGCTGTTGCACCTGGGCATGACGGGACAGCTCTTTGGCGAAGGCGCGCGGAGCCTCC
>JAYUYU010000345.1:0-2298 GCA_043752365.1 Myxococcales bacterium
TCGATCACGTGCGCGTGATCACGAACGACGACGAGGGCAACGCGCCCGGTGACTTCGCATGCGTGCGCATCAAGGCCGGCATTACCGACGGGTTCACGACGGTAGTGCGTGACGAGGGCTGGGTGCTGATCGGCTCGAGCTACGTCGAGAAGTGCCGAGGCGTGCCGAGCTTCGTCGACTTGGTCTACCGTTTCCGGGGCGCACAATGACCTTCGAGCACTCGTCAGTGTCGAATGAGTTTTACACCCCGCCGGCGATCGTCGAGGCCGCGCGCGCCACGGTGGGCGGGATCGACTTGGACCCGGCGTCGTGCGAGGAAGCTAACGAGGAGGTGAAAGCCCGGCAATACTTCTGCGCGCAAGCCCTCAACTTCACGTGGCGCGTTGGGCGCGATCTGAACCTAGACCTGGGGAGCACGCTCGGCTTTGAGGGTGACGTCTCGCGCGTCTTTCTCAACCCGCCCGGCGGCAAAGTCGGCAAGCGATCGAGCGCCGTGGTGTGGTGGGAAAAGCTCTGCGCCGAGTGGCTTGCTGGCCACGTCTCGGAGGCGGTGTTCATCTGCTTCAACCTAGAGGTGCTGAACACGACGCAGGCAAGCCCGTCGCCGTGCCTCGACTTTCCGATCTGCTACTTCCGCCAGCGCCCTCGCTTCTGGCCGCCGGGCACGCCGTCAGAGTTGCGCGGCAAGTCGGGCCATCCGAAGTACTCGGGCTGCGCGGTGTATGTTCCGCCCGCCCCGGAACTCGACCACCCCGGCGGGGGCGGTGGGCGCGGGCCAGGCGTGTCACGCTTCGAGGCCGCGTTTCGAGATCTCGGCCGGGTCGTGGTGCCATCATGAGCGCCCAGCCGAAGGGCGTTAGGCGCATAGCCGGCGCGGTGTGCTGCGTCTGCAACCGCGAGGCGCGCGACTGCACGCACGAGCTACACGTAGAGCTTTGCGGCGTGGTGCAGATCGCGCCGGCCAAATGGATCTGCCACCGGTGCGCGTGCGCAGTGCCGGCTAGCTGGGCTCGTGCAGCCAAGGCGGCCACGTGAGCGCGCCCACCCCAGACGCAGCGCTAGACGCCCTGGCAGACGCGCTGGCGCCGCGCTTGTTCGCGCGGCTAAAGCGGCTAGCCGCGGCCGAAGCGGAGAGCCCGGACGACGATCAAGCTACACTGGAATTCTTGGAAGGCCTAGGCTGGCGGCGTGATGTCACACCGTAACAGGTGACACTCCGCAGGCCGGGGGTGTGCGGCCCCGTAACACCGAAACGCGGGGCTTTCTGGGGTGCGAGCACTAAGCGGGCGTTGGCACGGTTCGAGCAATAGAGACCTACTATGAACGCAATCGCACAACGCTTCGCCTCTCGCGACCTGGCCGCCTGCATCGCGCTGAGTGACGCGCGCAAGGCGGAGAACGCAGCCGCCCGCGCTCGCATGCTCGCTAACCCCGAGCTGACCGCCTGCCTGCTGGCGGACGCCAAGCGCCGCGGCCACGCCGAGATCGATTGGGCGGACTACTTCCGCAACGCCGGGGTGTGAACCCACCCCAACCCCGCCCGGCCCGGAGCTTCGAGAGAGAGGCCCGGGCTTGAGGCGTCAGGAGAACATGGCAAACGCAGCAAAGAAGATCTGGCAACCAGGCGAGTACGAAGCGGCGTGCGTAGCTCACGCAGTCAGCGCGGACCCGGCACGCGAGCACTTGAACAAGCCCTTCGGGCAGGCCATGCACGGCCGCGGGTTCATCTGCGGCACGGATGGCCGTCGCTTGTCCGCCGTCGAGTGCGAGGCGTGGCAGGGTTTCCAGCGCGACAACGCACCGCCGGCTGTTCAGGTCATTCCGTGGGAAGCCAAGTGGCGCGGCGAGTTTCCGGCCGAGGCGCTCGACGACGCGCGCGCCTTCACGTCACGTTGGGACGTCAGCTTGGACGTACAGCCGCAAGCGCTGCTCATGCACGCAAGCATGCGCACGGGCAGTGGCAAGAAGTCCAAAGCGCTCTACCCGTTCGGCCGCGGGGGCGTGCGCGTAGATTATTTCAAGCTGGAACAACTGCCCTATTCTTTCGGGATTAACCTTCCGTACTTGATCGACGCGGTGGACTTCATCGGTGCGGGCAGCATTCACGTTTGGAGCCAGCACTACCCGAAGGAACACGATCAGGTATTTGCCCCGCTCGTGTTCACTGGCCCCGGCGTGAAGTCGATTCCCGAGGCGAAGCGCATAGCCCTCGTCATGCCGCGCCGGCTCTAGGGCGCCCCGTTGCACACGCCGCGCAACACCCACGATTTAGGCAACGGCCACTAACCACCGTGACTA
>JAYUYU010000346.1:0-6080 GCA_043752365.1 Myxococcales bacterium
AAAGGATGCGGCGGTCAACAGCCGACATCTGGCCACCAGGCTCGCCTAGTCACCCAGGTACAACTTGAGAGACCCAGCCGCCGCACGCCGGTCGAACACGACTCCAGCTAGCTCGTCGCGCTTGGAGATGTCGTCGAACAGTTTCGTGAGGAAGCCATGGAAGGCCATGCATTCGTCGATGGCTGACTCGAGCCGCGTCGGATCTACGAGATCGGTGTCTTCTAGGCCTGAGAGGGCGGCCATGAACGCATCAAACCGAGGGTAGTCGCTGGAGCGGAGCAGCGGGTAGCCCATGGCGCGGAAGTAAGCCAGAAACTCGCGAACGTACTGAAAGTTGTTTAGGGCGGCCCAGCGATCTTCGTTGGGCGAGTGCTCGGCCTTGCTCGAGAAGGCGCGCACGATTTGCGCGAACATCCAGACGTCACGCCGCAACCGTTCGCTGGTTTCGCGTCGCGCGGCTTCGGCGTCGAACACGCCGCCTTCTTCGAGCGTGACGCCCAACGCCTTGCCCAGAAACAGCACGGCGTTTTGCAGGGCAGGCCGCAAGGTCTCGACGCTGGCGTTGACCCGCTGCTTGAAGTCTTTGATGTTCAGCTCGTCCCGAGCGGGCGGCAAATCGTGCTGGAATGCCCGCCGCAGCTCGAGCCGCAAGCTGCCGGCAATGCCCTCGAGCGCGCTCTTTATGCCGATTAGCCGATGGCCGGAGGCGCGCAAGCTCGCCGAGCGCTCGCGCAGCTGGGGAGCGGGCACGCTCATCAGGTCACGTTCGAAGCTTTCCGACAACAGCTGCCCCGAGCGTTGCCGGAGGTAGTCGCTGAGCGCGCGCGCGTCGGAGCGCAGTACGCTGAGCACCAAGTAAGTGCTGCCGACCTGCTCACGACGTTTGCCCGGATCGGCCAAAATGCGCGTGATGAGCGTCAAGTAGCGCAGCATGCGAAATAACGACAGGAAGGTGAGCGCCACCAGCCGATGCGCTTCGGCCCCAGGCACGCTGCGAATCAACTCCAGCACCTGCGCCGACTTGATGCGATCGAACTCTGGGCGGAACTCGAGCGCGTTCAGCGGGTTGAAGAACGCGCTACGGTCGATTTCTCGATAGACCTGCGACAGCGCAGCGTGAAACAGCCGAAACGGAACGCGTTGCGAGCGCAGCAGGCCCTCGATTACCTCCGCCCCAGCCGTCAAGCCGTGGCGCAGGGTGATCAGGCTCTCTTCGGGGCCAGTTTGGTTGGAGCCTTGAGCGAGCAGGCGCGTGCGGGCGTTGTCCTCCGGCAGCACCGTCTCCAAGTAGCGGTGAAAGACGAAGGCGCGGTCGGCCGAGCCCAGCAGCTGGCGAGCCAGCGAGATAGCGCGGGTCAGCCCGTCGTGAAACGCCGCCATGTCGGCGCGAAAGTCCAGGGCGACGATGGCCGTACGGCGCGGCGGCCCCGGATGATTGCGCGGATTGGAGAAGCACGCCGCGGCCTTCAGCAGCACCTCGAACTCGAACAGCGCTTCATCGCGCCCTTCGAGCTGGAGCGCCGACAACCAGGCTTCGCGCTGCGTACGCTGCTCGCGGTGCAGCGCGCGCGTCTCGCTGAGCAGGGTTTGATACGGATCTTCACCCGCCGCTAGCGGAAACAGGCTTCTGCGCGGCGCTATCGAGCTCACTTGACGTCGAATTTGAAAGGATAATTGACAGTCGTGTCCATGCCGCGAGACGAGGGCGGAAACTTGATGCCCTGAATGACCTTGATGGAACAGTCAGCGACCGCCGCGGACTTGAGTCCGGAGCGCTCGAGGTTGATCTCGGCTTTCTTCACCTTGCCTTCGGGGTCCACGACGAAATGAATGACCATTTCGCCCTTCAGGTCGGGCAGGTCTTTCTTGGCCTTGTCGAAGCAGTCGCGCACGGGCTTTCGGTTGTCTTTAACGATTTGCGCGATGACTTCCATGCTGCGCGTTTCCGTCTTGCCGCCGGCGTCCGGAGCCTTGGCGGTTTTGGCGTCGGCTTCGCCAGCCCACGCACCGTCGTCAGCAGTGGGCTTGTCGGCAGCGGGCTTGTCGGCGTCGGGGGCGGCCGCTTTCGCGTCCGGCTCGGCGGCGAGATCAGCTGGCGGATCTGCCGGTGGCGTTACGTCGTCCGGCGTTTTTGCCGGGCCCGAGCTGGCGTCGCCGCCACAACCCACTACGAACAACGTGACCGCAGCCATTGCAAACGCGCGCTTCATGGCCCAAGACTAAACACCTTGAGTCGGCGCCGCACAAGCGCCGTTTGCTGCGCGCATCTCCTCACAACCGCGCTCAGCCAGCTTTCAGGAACGGATCCCATTCTTCATAGGGCGTCCGCGCTACGAGCAAGATTTGCGTGGCGGTGGACCAGCGCGGCCGCTGCGGTGGGCGTAGCAAGGTCATGCTGGCTTCTTGAGGCGTGCGGCGACCCTTCTTCAAATTGCAGAAGCGGCACGAGACGACCAAGTTCTCCCAAGAAGCACCGCCACCGCGCGAGCGCGGCATGACGTGATCCACGTTGAGATCACGCTGGCTGGGGCGCTTGCCGCAGTACTGGCATTGAAACTGATCGCGCAGCATCAGGTTCTTGCGCGTGAGGCGCACGACCGCGCGCGGTGTGCGTTCGTAGCGCAACAGGTGCAGCACGCGTGGTACGCGGATCTCGCGACCGATGACCGGCAGGCCGTCGTCGGCTTCGCGCACCGGCAGCTCGAGCCAGTCGCTGAAGTCGTAGGTGTCGCCCTCTTGATCGACGGCGTGCGCAGCACCGCCGTAGAGCAAACAGAACGCCCGCTTGGCCGTCGCGACCGTGACGGGCGCGAAGTGCCGGTTCAGAAGCAAGACAGGCAGGCTCAGGACATCGCGCTGGGCGGGTCGTGTCGAGGCCTCGTCACCCGTGGGCTCCACGAAAGATCAATCTAGCTCGGCTCGGGCCGCTTGGGTAAAGTCTTCAGGATTTATCGGCAGATTGGCAGCGTTGGGGCGGAGCCAGCAAGCCCCCGAGCCTGTTTTGAAACAATCCCGTCGCCTCGACTTGATTCCTGAGCCAGAGTCCGACCCGAAACGATGCCTCGTACCCGTTCTTCCCGTTTTCCCCGTCTTGCCCCCCGGCTCGTGCCTGGTTCCAACACCCGATTTGTCCGGTCGGCACTCGTGCTGCTCGCGGCGCTCAGCGTTGGCTGTGCTGCGGCCGGCCCAGGCGAGGCGGATTGGCCGCCACTGGCGAAGAAGTGGTTTGACCGCGCCGACGCCAGCTTCCGCGGCGGCGATGTCGAAGACGCTGAGACCGCCGTCGAGAGCGCGCTGCAGGCCGATCCTCGCCGACCCGAGATTCGCTTGCTCGCCGGGCGCATCGCGCTAGCGCGGCTGGAGTACGCCAAGGTCGCGACCCTGCTCAAAGGCGTCGAGGGCACGGAAGCCTCCTCCATTCGCGGCCGAGCGCTGTGGTACTCGGGCGAGGTCGAGCTGGCAGCCGACGAGCTGGAGAAGCTGATTGCCGACCCGGAAGTTCGCGATCCCTGGGCCGCCGACATCGCCAAGCTGGCGCGCCGCGGCATCGGCAGGAAGCCGTTCTCGATGACGGGCGGCATGGTTGCCGTGACCGAGATGCCCCGCGTCGGCACCGCCGCGCTAATCGTGCCGTTGGAGATTTCCGGCGAGCCGGCGCTCGGCTTGATCGCGACCGGCACGGCCGAGGTCGTGCTCGACTCCAGCAAGGGCTCGGATCCTACTTGGGTTTCACTGCGCTTCGGCGACAAAATCGAGGTGCGCGACGTGCCCGCGCTGTCGAAGGATTTGTCCGGCATCTCGAGGCAAGTTAACGCACCGATCCGCGCGCTATTGGGCGTGAACCTGCTGCGTCACCTGCACCCGACCTTCGACTTCATGGGTGGGCAATTCGTGGTGCGCAATTTCGAGGCGCCGCCCCCGCCCGAGGCCACTGCCGTGAAGCTCAACTACGTGCGCGGCGGCGGCATGCTGCTGCGCGGCGCCGTCGGCTCCACCGCTGCGCAAACGCCGGCAACGTTGCTGATTGACACCGCGATTCCGTTTCCGGTCGCGCTCGACGACGGCGGGTGGAAAAAGGCGGGCGTGCCCCTAACCAGCCTGCGACCCGTACCGAACCAAGGCACACTGCGGCAGGGCGTGGTGCCGCTGTTGCGACTGGGCGCGTTCGACGTACCCAGCGTGCCCGCCTTGGCCGGTAACGACCCGGTCAAAGAGCGCGAAGAAGGGCTCGGCATCGAGCTAGACGGCTTGGTGGGCTCGGGCTTGTTCGCCAGCTTCCGCGTTACGCTGGTCGACGGCGGACGCACCATGTGGCTCGAAGACCTGCCGCGCGAGGCGCTGAATCAGGCCCCCATCGACTGGAGCACCGACATGCCGCCCGACGAAGGCGCCTATGAGGAGCTCGAGAAGGAAGAGGCGGCCCCCGCCAAGCCCGGCAAAGCCCCCAGCAAGTCGCCCGCCCTGGGTGGGAAAGCTGGCGCTCCGCCCAAGGCGGGAGCCAAGCCTTGAGCGAAACGCAGCTCGCCATTTACGCCGGCAGCTTCGACCCGCCCACGTTCGGCCATCTGGATTTGGTGGAGCGTGCCTCGAAGCTTTTTCCGCACGTGATCGTCGCTATCGGCATCAACGGCACGCGGGCCGCTTTGTTCACGGTCGAGCAGCGGCTCGCGCTGATGCACGAGATTTGCGTGCCCTATGCGAACGTGACGGTGGCGTCGTTCGAAGGGCTGCTGGTCGACTACGGCAAGCGCGTTGGCGCGCGCGTGGTCGTGCGTGGGCTGCGCGCCGGCACCGACTTCGAGTACGAGCTGCAGATTGCGCACGCCAACGCCGACCTGCGCCCGGAAATCGACACGGTCTTTCTACCCACGCGCACGAACTACGGCTTCATCAGCGCCTCTTTGGTGCGTGAAATAGCCAGCCACGGCGGCGACGTGAGCCGCTACGCACCCGAGACGGTATGCACGGCTTTGCGCGCAAAATTCGGTAGGTGACGGGCTTTGCCCTCGGGCAGTGAGGGGCCCGGCGGACAACTGCTGGAACACATCGATCAGCTCTTGGGGTCGACGTAGTCGACTTCGACGCCGCGCGGCGTGCGAAAGCGCGTGACGCCGGCTTCCGGGTCACGTGACAGCACGTACTCGGGGCCGTGTGGCACCTTGCCGAAGCCACCAGGCGTGTCGACGATGAGCTTCGGCAACGCGATGCCGCTCAAGCGCCCCTGCAGCTGCTCCATGATTTGAACGCCGCGCTCGAGCGGCGTTCGCAGGTGCGAGGTGCCGCGCACGGGGTCCATTTGCAAGAGGTAGTAGGGCCGTACGCGTTCCCTCACCAGCCCGCGAAACAGCGCTTTCAGCGTGTCGGGGTCGTCGTTTATCCCCCGCAGCAGCACGGTTTGGTTCATCACCGGAAAGCCGGCGTCGGCCAAGCGCCGGCAGGCGGCGCGCGACGCTTCCGTTAACTCTTTGGGGTGATTGAAGTGGGTCATCACCCACAGCGGGTGAAACGACCGCAGAGCGTCGAGCAGCTCGTCCGTGATGCGGCTCGGCAAAACGACCGGCACGCGCGTGGCTATCCGAATCGTCTCCAAACTGGGAATGTCGCGTAGCTTGCCCAGCAAGGCCGTCAGCCGCCCAGTGACCATGGCCAGCGGATCGCCACCGCTGACGATCAAATCTTTGACCTCGGGATGGGCGCGCAAGTACGCGAACGCGGCCGAAAGGCGCTCCAGTGAGCGCGGGCCGCCGCCATTGCCCACCAGTCGGCTGCGCGTGCAAAACCGGCAATAGACGGCGCAGCGATCGGTCGCGAGCAAGAGGGCGCGGTCCGGGTAGCGCTGGATCAGCTCGGGTGCGACTTCGTGAGCTTCCTCGCCCAACGGGTCGCGGAGGTCGCCGCGCGCTTCTTCGGCCTCCTCGGCGCGCGGAACGATTTGCCGGCGGATGGGACAGGTGGTGTCGTGACGGTCGGCTAGGCTGGCGTAGTACGGCGTGACCGATATCGGGAAGCCCTGCGCTTCGGCGCGACGCGCGCCTTCACGCTCCGACGCGGTAAGCTCGAAGTGATGCTCCAAATCTGCC
>JAYUYU010000347.1:0-2294 GCA_043752365.1 Myxococcales bacterium
GGGATGGCGGCGTGGGCCAGGTCCAGGCAAACGGCCGGCGCCGGCACGCCACGAAAACCGGCTTTCGGTGCAGGCTCGAGCCCAGCTCCGCGGTACACGTAGGCGCGGAACGACAGACCCTCGTTGGGGACGGTTCCGCTTTGCCGGGCCAGGTCGACCCCGCATACGCCGCTTTCGTTGGTGGTAACCTCCGAGATGGGCGAGAGCCTGCCTAAATAGCGCTGCAAAATGGCGCGACGGCGCGCGATCAGCGTCTCGACCAGGTAGCGCTCGCTGACGGTGTCGTATTGGGCGACCTGCACGGCAGCACGCACCAGCTCGTCGTTGAATTTCGCCAAGATGCGAGCCATCCAGGCGCCGTCCTGCTCGGTCATGCGCATGAAGGCTGGGTTCGGGTACTCACCGCGCCAGCCTTCGGGCTCGAAATCTCGTGCACTGAAGTAGCCAAAAATGCCGCCAGTGAGCTGCGCTTTTTCCCAAGGCCGACGCTGCACGCCCAGCGTCACGAAATCTTCCGCGATGTGGCCGGCGTCGAACACGTACGAGTTGCCCAGGCGCCGCGAGATGCCGTCGACGCTCCATTGGCTGCCGAAGCAGTCACCCATGTCGATGATGTAGTGACGAACGAAGCCGGGCCCGTCCGGCTTGTCTTTGTCGAGCGGCATGAACACATCCATCGTGTTCTGCTCGCGTGAATCGAAGTGGTTGAGCCAAGCCGCTACCAGGCGCCCGCCCCGTACGTCGCGCCGATCTTCGTGGGGTACTACATCGTTCGGGTCATCGTCGCGAGTGCCTTCGTAGCGGTACGGGCCGAGGGGCTTACCGGGCAGCCAGGCCGAAGCCACCATGCGCACCAAGCCGTCGCGGTGCGAGGCTTGCTTCAGAACGGCGTCGAGCCGGGCTTGATCGAACGGGCTGGTGATGCCTTGATTGTTGGTGACCGTGAGCCCGGGCTTCAGCTTCAAGAGCGACGGCTTGAAGTAAACTACCGAGTCGCAGGCCGAGTGGTAGCCAACAGCGTGGTAAATGCGGGAGGCAATCGCGGTGGCGCCGGTCGCGCGGTCCGGCTCGGTCTCGGGATCGGTCTTGAGCATGAATTTGCCCAGACCCTTGATGTTGACTCGAAAGCCCGGATTGGCGCCGTTGTCCTTGCCCTTGTCGATCGTCCAGCTGCCGTCGGGCCCGTTCACATCGAGCACCTTCTCGCTGCACGAGCCGCGACCCACCTCTTCCGGCGTCATGCCGCGCGTGCCCAAGCGGTTCTCGAACCAACTCGAGTCCGGTACTTCGTCGAGCGCGTTGACGTTGGCGGCGGCGCCGGCTGGATCGACCGCGAACAAGCGCGCGATGGGGTGGAAGACCATGTAGTTGGCGCCGTCCCAGGCAAAGGGCGAGTAATACTCTTCGGGCGCCTGGGCGAACGGAGCTTCGTCGGCGTCGCGGGTCAGCGGCGCTTTCAGCGGAAAGCGCGCCGAAGAAGCGCAGCCGACCAGCGCGACTGCCAAGAGCGAGGTGCGAAGTCTAAAAGCCACTTCTAGCTCCAAAGACGATGCGCACTGAGTCCACCTGCGCGCCGCTCTCGAACGTTTCCGTACCAAAGCCTAACAGAGCCTGGAAAATGCTGTCGCGCGAACCGCTGCTTTCGATGCCCAAGGCGCCCGAGAACCGGCCGCGCTCGACGCGGAAGCCGTCAAAACGCGCCCCGAAGACGTTGCCCGTGGCCAGCTGCAGCGAGCCATTGAGCCAAATCCAAATCGGCCACGCGTAGCGTAGCGTTGCAACGGCGGCGCTGCGGTCGTTTAGGCGACCCGCGCGAAAGCCAGGCATCATGCCCGGCCCGCCCAGCTGCACGAGCTCCGTGAACGGCACGGGGCGCACGCCAACCGGATCAGCGAGCAGCGTGGACACCGACAGGCTCACGACGCGACCGCTGTCACCCAAATCCCAAAAACCGCCGAGCGTACCGCCGTAGCGCACCCAGCCCGAAGCCGGCGCATGCTCGAAGTCAGCGCCCTGCTCGGCCGTCAGCTGCAAGCGCGCACCGCTAGCTGACTTGGACTTCCCGCGAGAATCCAGCGCCAGGCGTAGGGCCGTAAACGCGGCCTGAAAGCCGTCCCGGAAGCCTGGCGGCTCCGGCATTGCGCCCGCCGCAACTTGGTCGTCGAGCGAGGGCGCTTTCGGGTAGTCGCTGTGGCCAAAGCGTGCGGCGCGATAGCCGGTCGCAGTTTCGAGCGAGCTGCTGCCCGCGAACACGACGCGCGACTCGAAGCGCGTATCGACGGTGTCGGCCGCGT
>JAYUYU010000348.1:0-14504 GCA_043752365.1 Myxococcales bacterium
GACATCTGCCTGCTGCGCTGCGAAGATAGTCTCTGCATTGAGGACCAGTCTTGCAAGACGAACGCGGAGTGTCTGGCGCTTGGCTTGCAGGTTTGCGACGGCGGTCGCTGTGTGGAGTGCAGCAAGGACTCCGAGTGCGACGTCGACAACAAGGAAACCTGCAACGCGGGCCTGTGCCACAAACCCTGTAAATTCAACGAAGAGTGCCCGCTGTTCAGCGAGTGCAAGCAGGGTGACTGCGTCTACTCAGGTTGCCACGACGACCGCGAGTGCATTCTAGCTGCCAGCCGCCAAACCACCGGTGACGGCGAAGCGGCCGTGGCCGGTAGCGCTGACGACCCGCGCTTGTACAAGTGCCTGGCCAACGACGCTGACGCCGCCCACAAGACCTGCAAGATTCCGTGCGAGAACGACGGCTCGTGCGGACAATTCCAGGTTTGCGACGCCGGCTACTGCAAGTTCGTCGGTTGCGACAGCGACGAGCAGTGCCGCAACTACCTTGGCATCTTCAACGAAATGACGAGTGACGCCAAGCCGTTCGTGCCGCAAGCCAAGTGCGTCGCCCCGGCGGACCTGAACAAGTAGGCGCTAACTTTCGGAAGGCGCTGCCAGGTTCAAGTTCCTGGCGAACCGGCAGCGCTTTGCCGACAGCTCGATGCCCAGCGCGTCGAGGCCGAGCAGGTTGGCGACGGCCAAGACCGTGCCTTTGCCGCAGAACGGGTCGACGACGCGGCGTGCGCTGGTTTCAGCGAGCAAGAAGCGGCAAGCCGCTTCGCAGGCGCGCGTGCCCATGGCGCGGCTCCACGGCATCTCGCCCGCGTCGGGCAGCACGTCCGCGCTCGGCTTTTTGGGGATGACGGGCGCGCCCAGCGTGAAGGCCAGCAGGTGCGAGTAACTGGGCCGGCCCTGCGTGAGCGTGCCCGGCGGTCTGCGGCACACGATTTTGTGGAACACGAGCTGAGCGCCGACGCGCTCGGCGGCTTGTTGCACCAAGTACGATTTGTCGACCCACTGACCATGGTGACGTATGTCGCTTTGGAAGAACACGCTCGGCATGCCCGGCGCAGGCCAGGCCATGACGCGGGCTGCAGCGTCGCAAAACCAGCGCTTCCAGCCGTCCAGGCCAGGACCGAGCCCCGGTAGCTCCGAGACGTCGGGCAGAGAAGTGACGACGGCGTCGCCGGGCTCGGCCGCATTGTCGCTCATCCAAGCCAGCGCGTCCGCTTGCACGACGAGCCGCGCGGAAGCGCTCGCGCCCGCAGGCTCAGCGACCAGGGGCACGCCGCAATGAGCGCCGACGCACGGCGAGCGAGGGAGGCGTCAAGCTCGGGTCGTCGCCGAGCTCCGGCGCGGCTTCGTGTAGGGCGGGGGCGCCCAGGCCGCTGCTCGACAAGTCGGCAAGCGTCAGGCGCGTTCCGCGAGCGGTAGCGGCCGTTCGCGCGATCAGCCCAAACAGCTCGAGCTCGTTGCCAGGAAATTCGTGCTCGGTCAGCGCTGCCAGCGCGGCTGGCTCGATGCCGAGCGGCTCGCCCGACGTGCCGACGCCAAAGCGGCTCAAGCCTTCGAGCACCAGCGCCCGCAAGTCTTCGGAGCGGTCGGCCAGCTTGGGCAGCGCCAATTGTCGCTCGCTCAGCAGCCGAGCCAAGCCCGCATGCAGGCGTCCGGCTTCCAGCAGAGCAGGCACGGGACTGGGCAAGCCGAAGACGATGCCAGTCGGCACGACCTCAGACGTTGGCGCGGCCTGCGCGCGTGTAGCCAGGTAGTGCGCTACGTGTTCCTGGATCTGAAGCGGCAACGCCGACGCGCCCAGAATGAGCAGCGTTCCGCCGTCGGCGGCCACGAGCGGGGAGCGCGCGGCGTCTCGCCACACCTCCAAGTCACGCGCTTCGCGCTCCGTAGCGTCGACCGTCACCAGGGGGCCGTCCGCGCGCGGGCTGCACAGGTGCGCGTGCGCCGCGAAGCCTTCGGCATCGCCGCCGGGTGGGGTCAACAGAGCGAGTGGCGCATCGACGCGAGCCAGCCGTTCGAGCCCTTCCAGCGCCAGGCGCGCGGCTGGGCTGAAGGCCGTGGTGCGTACGCCACGCGCCAGGCGCTCTGCTGGCCAACGGTGTCGCGCAGTTTGTGCGCCAATTGCGTGGCTCAGCCGCGCGCATTCTGCCTCCAGCGCGGTCACGCGGCCCTGAGCAATTAGCTCGCGCTCGCGGGCGCGCGAAAGCGCCGCCGACACGGAAATCAGCGAGCTGATGCGGTCGGACAGGCGGCGTAAGGCGCGCGCTTCTTCGAGCGTGAGCGAGCTGCCTCGGCTCTCGGCTGGCATCAGCACGAAGCCGAGCGGGCCGTCTTCGTCGCACACCACGGTAGCGGAGTACGCCCCGCGATCCCTAAACCAAGCGAGCAAGCCTCGCACTTCGGGGCGTCGCACCTCGACTGCTGCCAGGGCATCGAGCCGCAAGGTGCGCTCGGGCTCGCCCAGCGCTAGCTCGTACAAACGTTCGGGAGCCTCGGCGCGCTCGACGCGCAGGTAGCCGGCCACGTCCACGGTCAGCGCCTCGCTGGGTGACTGCCGCCAGATCTCGGCCCGTGCATTGCCCGACGGCGCCGTGCCTTGCAGCGCGACCAACGCGGCGGTGAGCGCGGTGTTCGGATCTGGCGACAGCGCGCCGCGGCTGGCAGCTTCGATGGATAGCAGCCAGCGCGACTGTTCGGGGCCCAGTGGGCGAGCGATGCGATGCGCCAAAAGCCCAACGAAGACGCAGGCTACGGAAGCGCCAATCAGGATGGTGCCGCTGGCGCCGGGGCGGGCGTGGCCCAGGGTACCGGCCGCGACCACGATCGGTACGCCCGCGATCGCGACCGCCAAAATGCCGCGCAAGGCGCGCGTCACGTGGGTGGGCTCGGCCGCGGAAGCGGCCCATGCTGCCAACGCCGCAGCCGCGCACATGGCCGATGGCACGAAGCGATCGGGCGGAGCCAACGACAGCGACGCGCCCAGCACCGCGACTAGCAGCGCCGTGACCGAGAGCGCGAAGGCGCTCGACGCGCGATCACCGACCCCCAGCTCGACGCGGCGCAGGTTGCGCAGCCGCAGGGTCGCCGCGCACTGCACGAGCAGCGAGCCGGTCGCGGCGCTGGTGGTGGCGTAGTCGACTAGCAATGGATCTTGGACGAAGCGGCCCGGCGCCAGCGCGAATGCCGCCGGAATGGTGGTCGCGATTGCCCAGAGCAAACCGCTGAAGGCCGCGCCGTCTAGCGACTCGGTCGCTTTCGGCGCGCCCAGCATGCCGCCGAGTGGCTTGATGCGCCCCAGCGCCACCAGCGCGCTGACCGACGCGATACCTACGCCGAGGTTGGCCACGGCGTCGAGCCCCGCGCGACCAGGTCCGCCCACTCGCGCCTCCACGAACAGCGCGATGCCGAAGGCGGTCAGCCAACCTGCTTTGCGCGCCGTTGGGCTAACGCGATCCGTGCCTGCCGCAACCTGCGCTCGACGGTACACACTGACGAACAGCAGCATGGTCGCGGCGCTGACGAGCAACACGCTGCTGGCCGGCCCGCTCCGCGCCGCCGCAAAGGCCACGTACGCGAGCGCCAGGAGGCACAGGGCAAGCTCGCGGGTCATCACCGGCTATATACCCAAGATTTCGGCCAATTGCCCGAACCGCGGACCGGGCCGCCCGCCCGAAGGAGGAGCCACCCTTGCCGGGGCGAGGGGACAAGGTTATCCGGCCGCCTCCCGCGCGAGCAAAAGGGCACGCCTCGCGCCCCCCACGAGATGAAGAAGAACTACGTCCTCGACACCAACGTTCTGCTCCACGACCCCCACGCAATCTTCAAGTTCGAGGACAACGATCTGTTCTTGCCGATCTACGTGATCGAAGAGGTAGATCAGTTCAAGCGCGACTCGAACGAGCGTGGTCGCAACGCGCGCACCATCTCGCGTTTGCTGGATGCGCTGCGCACCAAGGGACCGCTTTCGGGCGGCGTGGGCCTGGACGGTGGCGGTTCGCTGCGTGTGTTCGTGCCGGCTACGCGGGCCGAGCTGCCGATCGCGCTGAACCCGGGCTCTGGCGACCACGCCATTTTACAGACCGCGATTGCGATTCGCGACTCGCACGGCGACATGCCGACCATTTTCGTGACCATGGACGTGAACCTGCGCATCCGTGGCGACGCGCTGGGTCTCACCACCGAGTCGTACGAGAACCAAGCCGTCGATTTCGAGCACCTCGAATCCGGCATCATCGAGCTGCCGGTGCCGGCGGCCGACCTCGATCGCTTCCTGAGCTCCGGCAGCATCAAGCCGCCAGAAGGCGAAAAGCTGCCGCCCAACGTGTGTGTCGTCCTGCGCGACGACGGCGAGCGGCCGCGCACGGCTCTGGCGCGTTTTCATAGCGATACGGGTGATATTCGCGCGCTGAAGGTGCCGCGCGAAGGGCTCTCGGGCGTGCGTCCGCGCAACCGCGAGCAAGCCTTCGCGCTCGATCTCTTGCTCGACGAGAACGTGCGCTTGATCACGCTGGTCGGTAAAGCTGGCACTGGCAAGACCTTGCTCGCGCTGGCCGCCGGCCTCCGGCGTACGGTCGAAGAAGGCGTCTACGCACGCCTTCTGGTCAGCCGCCCCGTCATGCCGCTCGGTCGCGACCTCGGCTTTTTGCCTGGCGACGTCGATCAGAAGCTGAACCCGTGGATGCAGCCCATCTACGACAACCTGGAGTTTTTGCTGGTCGCGGGTGGCGGCAAGCGCCGCGGCGTGCGCGGCTACGACGAGCTGTTCCAAAGCGGCCAGCTGCAGGTCGAGCCGCTCACCTACATTCGCGGCCGTAGCTTGCCGTCGCAGTACGTGATCGTGGACGAGGCCCAGAACCTCACGCCTCACGAGGTAAAGACGGTCATCACGCGCTGCGGTGAAGGCACGAAAATCGTGCTCACTGGCGACCCTTTCCAAATCGACAACCCGTACGTGGACAGCTCGACCAACGGCCTCACTTATGCGGCTGATCGCCTGCGCGGTGAGCCGCTGGTTGGCCACATGCTGCTCTCGAAGGGTGAGCGCAGCGAGCTGGCGAATATCGCGGCCAACAAGCTGTGAGCGTGCGTCGCTGCCGACCGCTGGCAGACGAGGTAGCCGAGGTCGCAGGCCGCCTGCGACAAATCGAAACGCAAGTAGCCCTGCTCGATCGCGTCAGGCCGTTGAACCTGACGAGCGAGCTGAAGCGTCTGACGGAGGGGTGCCAGGGCGGGCAACAACTTCGCCCCGCCTTCGAGTACGCGCCGCGCGTCGAGCTGCGCGACTTGCGGCGCGAGCTGAGCGGCCTCGGCCGGGCGCTGGACGCCCAAGAGCCCGAACAGCGTTTGCTCGCCGAGCGCGCGTTGGAGCTGGAGCTGGAGGCGTCGCTTGCCGAACAAGTCGCTCAGCCTGCATTCGCGGCGTTAGCTGGACAACGCTTCCCCCCGCCGCCGGAAGCGCAGGCCGTCGCACGAGTCGCCGAACAGTTTCTGACCGCCCAGCCCGATCGCGAATTCGCGGGAAAAATCGAGGTTTTGCACGATAGCGCCGACACGCGCGACCCGCAAAGCCTGTGGTCCGAGCTTTCGCGACGCCTGCAGGCCGAGCGTTGGCCGGTGCGGGTCGAGGTGGTAGTCGGATTGGTTTCGCTGGCGGCAGTCGCCGATGGCGTGGTGCGGGTACGGGCTGGCGCGCGCCTGAGCCAACGTGCGGCGCGTCGCATAGCGCTGCACGAGGTGGAGGGTCACGTGCGCCCGCGTGTGACGGGCCAGCTGTTGGGTGGCGTGTTCAGTGCCGGGTCCGCGCGGGCGTCAGAAGACGAAGAGGGCCGCGCCATTTTGCTCGAAGAGCGCGCGGGCTTGCTCGACGCAGGTCGCCGCAAGGAGCTTGCGCGCCGCTACCTGGCCGCCAGCAGCCTGCGCCAGGGCGCCGAGTTTTGGGACACCGTCACGCTGCTGGGGCAGCGCGGAGCGACGCTGACCGACGCCGTCGAACTCGCGACTCGCGTGCATCGCGGCGGCGGCTTGGGTCGCGAGTCCATTTACCTGATCGGCTATCAGCGGGTCGCGACAGCGCTCGCACGGCGGCCCGAGCTGGAGCGGGTGCTGACCAGCGGTCGCGTGAGCCTCAGCGCTGCCGAAAGCCTGCTAACCGGCTCAATCGAGCTCGACGATCACCGGAATGTGGTCTGACGGCTTGTCTTCGTGACGCGGCTTTTCGTCCATGCGGCAGCCCTTGCAGCGCGCCGCCAAGGCTGGCGAGAGGAAAGCGTAGTCGATGCGTAGGCCCTGGTTCTTACGCAGGCCGCCGGCTCGGTAGTCCCACCAGCTGTACTGCCCCGCGCGTTCGTCGAACTTGCGAAACGAGTCGACGAAGCCGTCGCTGCGAAGGTCGTCCAGCTGCTTGCGCTCGTCGGGGTGAAAGTGCACCTTGCCCCGGAAGGCTTCGGGGTCGAACAAGTCACGCTCGTCGCTGGCCACGTTGAAATCGCCGCCCAGAAAGACGTCGCGTCCGGCCTCGCGCTCGCTGAGCGTGCGGCGCAGCTGGCTCAGCCAAGCCAGCTTGGCTGCGAACGCGGGGTTGCTGACGCTGCGACCGTTCGGAACGTACGCCGACATCACGCGCAGGCCCCCCACCGTCGCCGTGATCAGGCGCTTGTCGGCGTCGGGCGCGGAGTCGGCGAGACCGATCTGGATCTCCTTCATCGGCAGGCGCGAGGCGATGGCCACGCCGTTGTAGGTGGGCTGCCCCGCCATGGCGACGGCGTAGCCGAGCATCTGCAGCTCGTCGCTCGGAAACTCGTCGTCGTCGACCTTCGTCTCCTGCATGCAAAGCACGTCGGGCTGCTCGGCCTCGAGCCAGTGTAAGACGGCGTCGAGGCGGGCTCGAATCGAATTGACGTTCCAGGTGGCAAGCTTCAGGGGAGGGCTCCTGGCGGCGTTTTCCCTCAACGGATCCGCGTTGCCAAGGCCTTGTCACCACTGGCCATTCGCACTAGACGGGTCCCCGTGAGCAGCGTCTTCGCTCGGTTTAGTCGTAGGACGCGGGGTGCAGCTCCGGGCTGGACGCTCGGGCAGATTCTGCCGCTTGCTATGCTCGTAACACCGGCCGGGGCGCTCGCGCAGCAGTCGGGAACCGGCTCGGTGCCGGGCGGTTCCACTGGCGCCATCGTCAAGCCGCCTGAGCCTACGCCTGAGGCCAAGCCGGCCGTCGTGGTGATGCCGGAAATCGTTCACTTCGAGAACGCGCCGTACCCGCCCGAGGCCGAGAAGGCCGGCGTTCAGGGCAACGTCGTGCTGAAGCTGACCATCGACAAGGAAGGCAACGTCACCGCGGCTGACGTGCTGGAGCCAGCCGGCAATGGCTTCGACGAGGCCGCGCAGACCGCCGCCCTCAAGTTCAAGTTCAAACCTGCCACCAAGGACGGCGTCCCGTTCGCGGCGAAGATCAAATACGGCTACGCCTTCACGCTGAAGGTGGTCGAGGCGCCGCCGCCGCCGCCCCCCACCCACGGTGAAGTGGCGGGCTCGCTGCTGATCGCCGGCGCCAACGCGCCGTTGGCTGGTGCCGTGGTCGTGGCGGTCGGGCCCGACGGCAAGGAACAACGCATCACGACCGACGGGGGCGGCAACTTCAAGCTGCCCCAGCTGCGGCCGGGCAAATACAAACTCAAGGTCAGCGCCCCCGGCTTCGACCCGTTCGAAAGCGACGAAGACGTCGTGGCCGGTGAAGCCATCGACGTGAAGTATCGCGTCGCCCCCATTTCCGAGGGCTTCGAAATCACCGTGAAGGGTGAGCGGCCCCCGCGCGAGGTCACGCGGCGCACGCTCGAGCGCCGTGAAATCAACCGTATTCCCGGCACCAGCGGTGACGCGCTGCGCTCTCTGCAAAGCCTGCCCGGCGTCGCGCGTCCGCCCGGCCTTGCGGGCCTTTTGATCGTGCGCGGCTCGGCGCCGGAAGGCACGGCCTACTTCGTCGACGGCTCCGACGTACCGCTCATTTATCACTTCGGCGGCCTCTCCAGCGTCGTCCCGACCGAGCTGCTCGACCAAATCGACTTTTACCCCGGCAACTTCAGCGCTCGCTATGGCCGCAAAATGGGCGGCGTGGTCGACGTGGCGTTGCGTAAGCCCGACACGACGTGCAACGCCGACTACGGCAAGCCGACCGACAAGACCGGCTGCTTCCACGGCATGGCACAGGTGGACTTGATCGATGTGCGCGCCATGGTGCAAGGCCCCTTGCCCTTGAAGGGCTGGAGCTTCGCGGCCGCCGGTCGCTACAGCTGGTTCGACAAGTGGCTGAAGCCCGTGCTCGAGCAGTCCGGTTCGAGCGTGACCAGCGCGCCGATCTACGACGACTACCAGCTGATCGCCGAGCACAACACCGGCGGCTCGCGCACGAGCGTCCGCATGTTCGGCTCTGACGACCGCTTCGAGATCATCATCACCGACCCGGCCGCTCAAGACCCGGTGTTTGGCGGCAGTTTGCGCTTCAGCCAGTCGTTCATTCGTGGCCAAGTCGTCAACGAGACCAAGCTCTCCAACTCGGTCGACTTGAACAGCATGGTCAGCATTGGGCGCGACCAAATCAATTTCTCGCTCGGACTCTTGAAGTTCGACCTCGACCTTCACCCCATTTATTGGCGTGAAGAGCTGAGCGCCAAGGTGGCCAAAGGCGTGAAGCTGAACGCGGGCTTGGATTTCGACATGTCTCCGTTCAAGGTCTTGGTGCGTGCGCCGCAGCCGCCTCGTCCGGGCGAGCCTGCGCCTGGCCCGTTTGCCTCGCGCCCGCTTCAACAATCCGAGTCGTCGGGCTTTGGTTTTCGCCCCGCCTGGTACGTCGAGGGTGAGCTAACCCCGCTGGACCGACTGCGCGTCGTGCCGGGGTTGCGCATGGATTTTGCGCGCGACTCGGGCCACGCGGATCTGAGTCCGCGCATCACTGCGCGCTACGAGCTGGTCAAGGGTGTCGCCCCCGATCCGGGCGCTGGCGTCGCGTTCAACCGCCGGACGAGCCTGAAGGGCGGCGCCGGCGTATTCGACCAGCCGCCCGAGTATCAAGAGACGGACGAAGTCTTCGGTACACCGAACATCGAGTCGAATCGCTCGGTGCACTACTCGGTCGGCATCGAGCAAGAGCTGACTCGGCACATCGACCTCAGCGTCGAAGGCTTCTACAAAGACCTGACCAACCAGGTTTCGCGTGGTCCTACGCCGACTGGCGGCTACGCCTACAACAACGTGGGCACCGGCGCGGTCAAAGGCATCGAGACACTGCTCAAGTTCAAGCCGGACGACCGCTTCTTCGGTTGGATCGCCTACACCGTGTCACGCAGCGTTCGCCGTGACGCGCCCGGTAGCGAAGAGTACCTGTTTCAGTACGACCAGACGCACAACCTGATCATGCTCGGCAGCTATCGGCTCGGGCGCGGCTGGGAATTCGGCGCGCGTTTTCGCGTCGTGTCGGGTCCGCTCGATACGCCCGCGGTAGGCCGTCCCGCGTTGCCCGCCTTCTACGCGGCAGACGCCGGCTCGTACGCGCCGCTGACGGGCAAGCCGTACACGGCAAGGCTACCGTTGTTTCACCAGCTTGATCTACGCATCGACAAGCGCTGGCAGTTCAAGTCATGGGCGCTGTCGACTTACCTCGACGTGCAGAACGCCTACAACCATCCGGCCGCCGAGAGCTTCGTTTACAACTTCGACTACAGTCGTCGCAGCTACCAAACGGGTATTCCCATCATTCCCAGCATTGGCATTCGAGGTGAGCTATGACGCGCACGGCGGTTTTTGGCCTGATGCTCTTGCTGCTCTCGACGCTGGGCTGCGGTCCCCAGTTTGACCCCAGTAACGAGATCAAGACGCTGCGCGTGCTCGGCGTGCAGAAAGACAAGCCGTACGCGCAGCCCGGCGATACCGTAAACCTGCAGCTTCTGTGGCACGATCCGCAGCAGCGTGACATCCAGAGCGTCTTCATCGGTGGCTGCGTGAACCCCGCTGGCGATCTGTACTACGGCTGCTTTGACGCCTTTGCGAAGACCGTCGAGGCCAACGGCGTCTTGCCGGTGGCGTTCGCCGACAAGATGGCGCTCACGGTGCCGGAAGACATCATCTCGGGGCGCCAGGGCAGCTTCCTGCCGGGCCAGCCGCCCTACGGGCTGTACATCGTGTTCTTCGCGGTGTGCGCGGGCACCCTCAGCTTCGAAATGGACCCGGAGCCAAGCTCGGATGCTGCAGCGGGGGCGCCTATCCGCTGTCTCGACGCCGCGGGCAAGCCGCTCGGCTCGGACGACTTCGTCGCCGGCTATTCGTCGATTTACTCTTTCGAGGGCGTGAGCAACGAGAACCCGACGTTCGACCTGGACGGCGACGGCAACGTGCGCTTCGAGGTCGGCACCGAATCCGTTGTCGCCGACTGCGTGGGCACCGCTTGTCAGGCCGCGCCGGCCGTCGAGGTCGACTGCGACGCCACTCCTGAACGCTGCGTCAAGGCTTGCCCCGACGACGGAGAAGCGGCCTGCCCAGCCATCGACGTGAAGCCTGCGATCGCAAGGAAGATCGAAAAGGACGAAGTCAGCAGCAAGTTGTTCGGCAACGACGTGACTGAGCAAATGTGGGTCAACTACTACGTCGACCGCGGCGGCATGTCCGAAGTGCGCTTGCTCAACGACACGAGCAGCGGCTGGAACGCCAAGTACCGCGGCGAGCTCCGCGCCCCGAAAGAAACCGGCCCGCTGCAAATCTGGGCCGTCGTTCACGACAACCGCGGCGGCATGGATTTCTCGCGCGTCACGCTCGGCGTCGTTAAGTAGCCGCAAGTAGCCGCACGGCTCCAAGCGGCGATCAGCGGGGGAACGCGGAGCAGCGAGCAGGAAGCGCATCCGCTTCGGGAAAGCGTGGGGCAGCTAAGCTGAGCCTCAGCGCCCGACGGGGCAGAACGCCCACCACCAAGTCCTACTCTCTGCTCGCGGCTTGTATTCTTACGCTCGCCCGTTGAGTTGCTGGGTTGCGTCATGAGCCATCCCACTGGCCAAGATCTTGCTCACTGCTATCTTGGTAATATGCGGCAACTCTGTTCACTCATAGCCGCCGCAGCGGCGACGATGCTCATCACGGCATGTGGTGCATCGGCTCCGGCTCCCGTGAAGGCTCCGCCCCGTGCAGGCGACGTCGAAACCAGGGCATCTCCTGGCCCGCGCCGTCGCGATCTGCCGCCCCCGCTGGTTGCTCCGCCCCCCGCCTACGGCAACAAAATTGTCATGGCGCGGCGCGACACCCTCAGCGTGCATTGACGCAACGCTGATTCCACCGGTGCGAGAAAAGCCAACACGCGACGCCTCATGCGGAGGTGTCAGTGCTGCGTCGACTGCTGACTTGATAGGTGTGTCCCCAGGTTGAGATTCACGGGCACGTCTACGGGAGATCGAGGATTCAGGAACGCGCGTTAGTCGCGACAGGCGGCGACCGTGGTCTTGTACTGGTCGTTACCGTCTTGGAGCTGAAGGGCGAACGACTTGAACTGGTCCTTGGCAAAGTAGCCTTCGAACGCCGCGTTCGTTTTCACCCGCGCAGGGTCAGCGGTGTTCCACGTGATCTTCTCGTACGAGAACGAGCTCGCGATCATGTCGGACTGTTTCTCGATAGTGCTCCAGGCTTCGACGTGCGGGGCCTTCTTGTCGGTAGGCAGCTCGTCGAGCCCAATGTTCGGGGTCAGTTTGTTTTTGGCGGCACTCGCGCTCACGAGCTTCCAGGAATCGGCGGCCGCGTTGCGCGCCCTAGTGCACTTTTCGTCGTCCTTGCACCCTAAAACCAGGGTCAGGCCGGCCACGCTCAGGAACACGAAACGCATCAACGGAACAGACATCCCGTACCTCCTTGGCCCAAACGGACGCCGGACCCTAGCTCCATCGGGCGGCGGTTCGGTAGGAAGCGCCCGGCTCGTCGACGAAATGCCGGTTTTTGCGGGTGCCCCAGCTTATGTGGAGGCGGAGCCGATAACGGATTGCAGTACGGCAAGAGATCGGAGACGCTAGGACGACTTACCGAAGACCCCGATCGGGCAAGATGGTTCAGGCTTCCAAGAATTTCCCGCCGTTAGGCCACGGCACCGTCGTCAACGATCGCTACGAGATCCGGCAGAGCCTTGGCAAGGGCGGCATGGGTGAGGTTTTCCTCGCCTACGACCGCAGTACCCAACAGCCGGTGGCGCTCAAGGTCGTTCGAGAAGAGTCGCGCATGCCGGGCGACGACGAGGCCCTGCGCCAGGAGCTGCTGCTGGCGCGCTCCGTTAGTCATCCCAACGTCTGCCGCGTGCACGACCTGGCGCCCAGCAACTGGGGGCCCATCCTGGTCATGGAGCACATCGCGGGTCAGACGCTGCACACGCACATCCGGCGTCGCAAGGCCCAGGGCGGCTACACAGCCGACGAGTTCCGCAAAATCGCCAGTGAAGCCTCAGCCGGTCTGGCGGCGATTCATGCGCAGGGCTTGGTGCATGGTGACCTGAAGCCGGGCAACGTGATGGTGACGAACGACCGCGCCATGATCCTCGACTTCGGCTTCGCTCAAGAGCGCGCGCGCCTCAGCGCTCGTCGCCCGGGTGCACCGCCCGATGGCGGTACGCCCAACTACATGGCCCCGGAAAGGCTCCGCTCTGGCGGCGCCAGCCCAGAAGACGACATGTACGCGCTGGGCCTAACCCTCTGGGAAATGTGGACCTGCCGCGTGCCGGAGCCGGGCTATCGCCCACGCGCCAAGCCCATGCGCTCGCAGATCATGTTCGACGTGCCTTCTGGTCTGTCGGTCGACGAGGTGAAGCAAATTTTCCGGTGTTTGGGCGACGACCCCAGCTCGCGCCCCAGCGCTCGCCACCTGCGCTTCTTCAACCCGAGCTCGCTCACGACCAGCCAGGTGCAAATCCCGCGTGAGCGCATCAATCCCGGCGCGCCTCCCGGCCGCTCGGCGAGCGAAGCGTTCGTTCCCGGCACCCAGTCGCTGCTCGTCACGTACTGCACGAACGCGCCCGACGCCGCCGGCATGATGTTCTCGCTCGAGAAGCCGATGATGACCATCGGGCGTCGCGCGGGGCAGGACATCGTAATGCCCGAGGCCACGGTCTCCGGGTCGCACGCCGTGCTGCGTTGCCAAAACGGCTCCTGGACCATCGAAGACGTTGGCAGCACCAACGGCACCTACGCGGACCACAGCTACGAGCGCAAAAAGACCGTAGCGGTGCTGCACGGCGCCGAGTTGCAGCTGGGCGAGTCACGCGTGAAGCTGGTGACCTTTCAAGATCGCTCGCCACAGCACGAGCGAGCGCGAGCGTACCTGCTGCGGCGCGACGGCCTCACCGGGCTGTTCCAGCGCGACGAGATGGTGCGAGCCATCGAAGACGAGCGTGGGTATGCGGAGTGGTCCAACGCGCCCTTGGCGATCGCGCGCTATCACATCCGCGGGCCCAACCGACACGTGAGCGAGCGGCCGACTATTTTGGAGATGTTGGCTCTGCGGCGCGCGGCACAGCGCGTGCTCGAGCTGACCGAAATGCTTTTGCTCAGCCTGGTGCCGGCTACGGCCGGTCGCACCGGGCCGCTCAAGTTCGCGGTCGCGATGACCGGTCCCAGCCTCGAGGAAGCGCGCAACGTGGTGGAGCAAGTCGTGTCGCAGGTTCAGGGCTTGATGCCCGACGCCCTCGACTTGGCCGCGACGTTGGTGCGGGCGGAGCCTGGGCAAAACGTCCACGCTCTGCTGGATGATTGAGCGCTAAAGCTCGGCTATGGCCGGACCGCCGTCTCGTTCCTCGTTTCCGTCGGTGCCCGGCGAGCCGCGCATGCGCCGCCTAGGCGTGGGCTCCAGTGGCGGGGGAGATCGACCGCTGCGCGCGCAGGTCATCGTGGCCTTGGTGTGCGCTGCGATGCTGATCGCCGTGCCGCTCTACTTATGGCGTAAACCTTCTACCAGGGCGACGACGTCGCCAGCGCCAGCCAGCGCTTCGGCTGGCGGCGGCCAACCGGCCCTGACCAAAGTACCGAGCAACGCGACGGCCGCGATGGCGCCAGCGCCGCGGCTCACGCTGGGCGCGGTGCAGAAGGTGCGCTGCGGCGCTACGCCCTCGGCCTCGCAGAGCGAAGGGACGCTGTGTGACACGCTCGGCCCCTTCGAGGAAGCGCTCAAGAAAGCCGTGCTGACGAGCGAGAACTGCGCGCCCAAGGCCAAGGCCAAGGGGTCGATCAACTTCGTGCTGACCGTCGATTTCACGCACAAGAAACTGCATGTCTTTCCGGGGGCCAGCGGCGAGTGGCACGGCAAGGTGGCGCGGCGCGCCGCCAGCTGCGTCAGCCAGGCGATCAAGATTGCCGACTGGAATATCGCGCACCAGTACCGCCACTACGCTATCGCGGTGCTCGCCACGTACGCCGGCCCTCCCAGCAGCGACATCGCCGCGCCAGCACCCAGCGGCGCCCCAGCGCAACCACCCGGACCGACGCTACCTACGT
>JAYUYU010000349.1:0-2290 GCA_043752365.1 Myxococcales bacterium
TGCCATGAACGAAGTGCCGGCTGCCGTGGCTGAAGGCGAGCTGTTGTGGGAGCCGAGCGTCGAGCGCTGCGCGGCCTCGCGGATGGCTCATTTCATGCGGTGGCTAGAGCGCGATAGCGGGCAGCGCTTCGAAACCTACGCTGACCTGTGGGGCTGGTCGGTCGAGCAGGTGGGGCCTTTTTGGCAAGCGGTGGCGCGCTATTTCGAGGTCGCGTTCGGCGGGCAAGCCGAGCCCGCGCTGGTCGGCAAGCTGCCCGAGGCCCATTGGTTTCCGAACGCCACGCTCAACTACGCAGAGCGGCTGTTGCGTCGCCGAGACGCGCAACTGGCAATCGTCGCGTGCGGCGAGGACGGCTCGCGCACGACGGTCACCTACGCGCAGCTAGCCGACCAGGTGGCGCGTGCGCGCGTGGGGCTGCAGCGTGCAGGCGTGCAGCGCGGCTGTCGCGTTGCTGCGTATCTACCGAACGGCGTGGAGGCCGTCGTTGGTGTGTTGGCCGCCGCGAGCTTGGGCGCGGTGTGGTCCAGCGCCGCGCCCGAGTTCGGCGTCAAAAGCGTGCTCGATCGCTTCCAGCAGATAGACCCGACGGTGCTGTTGGCCTGCGACGGCTACAGCTATGGCGGCAAGCGCTTCGATCGCACCGCCGAGCTGCGCGAAATTGCAGCCGCTTTGCCCTCGCTGCGGGGCCTGTTCGTGCTCGGCGACGCGGCCGCGGTCGGCCCGGTCGGCGCTGTTGCGGCCCAGCCGTGGAGCGAGCTCTTGGCCGAGCATCAGCCGCTGGTCTTCGAGGCGGTGCCGTTCGAGCACCCGCTTTGGATCTTGTACTCGTCGGGTACTACGGGGATGCCCAAGGCGATCGTGCAAGGGCACGGCGGCATTTTGCTCGAGCACCTGAAGGCGCTAGCGCTGCACATGGATCTGAGCGAGAGCGATCGCTTCTTCTGGTTTTCCACGACTGGTTGGATGATGTGGAACATGGTCGTGACGGCCTTGGGCCTGGGTAGCACCTTGGTGCTCTTCGACGGCAGCCCAGCCGTGTCCGGCTTGTCCACGCTGTGGAAGCTCGTCGAGCAGGAGCAAATTAGCTACTTTGGCACCAGCGCGCCGTTCCTGCTCGCGTGCAAAAAGGCCGGGCTGGTGCCGAAGGCGGTAGCGAACCTGAGCGCTCTCCGCAGTATAGGCACGACAGGTTCGCCGCTACCCAGCGACGGCTTCAAATGGGTCTACGAGCAGGTCTCGGCCAACGTGCTGCTTGGCTCCGTAAGCGGTGGTACCGACGTGTGCACGGCGTTCGTGCTGTCGTGTCCGCTGTTGCCGGTGCGCTCGGGTGAAATTCAATGTCGCGGCCTGGGCGCGAAGGTCGAAGCTTGGGACGACGCGGGCCGAGCCTTGACCGGCCAAGTCGGCGAGCTAGTCCTGACCGAGCCGTTGCCGTCCATGCCACTCGGCTTTTGGAACGATCCGGAGCGGCAGCGCTTCAACGCCAGCTATTTCGGCATGTATCCAGGTGTTTGGCGCCACGGCGATTGGATCAAGCTGAACGCGGCGGGGGCGGCCGTCATTTACGGACGCTCCGACTCGACGCTCAATCGCGGCGGGGTGCGCATGGGCACGAGCGAGTTCTACAGCGTGCTCGAGGCCATGCCGGAAGTGGCCGATAGCCTGGTGGTGGACACGGGCTCGCTCGCAGACGCCATCGGCAAAATGTGGCTGTTCGTGGTGTTGCGCGACGGCGCCCAGCTCGACACGGACTTGAAGCGCCGCATCAAAGACCTGCTCCGGGCCAAGCTTTCGCCGCGCCACGTGCCGGACCAAATTAGGGCAATTGCCGCCGTACCTCGCACCCTCAACGGCAAAAAACTCGAGGTTCCGGTCAAGCGTATCTTGCTCGGCGAAGAGCCGAGCAAGGTCGCTAGCCGCGACACGTTGGCGAATCCGCAAGCGCTCGACGCGCTCGTGGAACTTTTGCGTAGTTAGAGCGCGTGGCTGAAGCCGAACGCCAGTACCAGCACGGTGTCGCTGGGTGAGCTGCTCTCGCACGGCGCAGGTGTCGGCCCGAACGCGCACTCCCACGTGGTCGGCTTCAGCGCTTGGGCGAAGCCGAGATCGTAGCGGAAGGTCCAGCCAGTAAGCAGCGCGTGCTCGAAGCCGGCGCTGAGGCTCATGAAGTGCGCGACCTGCGGGATGAACTCCGGCTTGGGCTCCGGGCACGCGCCGACTTCGCAGCGGTAGAACGAGATGTCGAGGTCTCCCAGCGGCTCCCTGCCGTGCAGCATGTAAGTGTACGAG
>JAYUYU010000350.1:0-2290 GCA_043752365.1 Myxococcales bacterium
TCACACCTGTATCGACAACGTGTGCGCCACGCCGAGCGCGGTGGGTGGTGACTGCGACGTGGACCTGGGTGCTGGCGGCGCAGGCGCCGGTGGCGCAGGCAGCGGTGGTGCCTTCGGCACGGCGGGCGCAGGTGGCGATGGCGCGACCGAGACTCCGCAAGCGCGCGACTGCGAAGCGCCGCTGCAATGCTTTGCCGGCAAGTGCCTCACGCCAGACGCGGAAGCCTGCAAGGACAACGTCGATTGCCTGAACACCTGCGTGGAAAGCGTTTGCACCCCCAAACAAGCTATCGATGGCGCGTGTGACGACACCAGCGACTGCGTCACTGACGCGTTCGTTTGCGACCCGACCTTGAAGGTCTGCAAGCTCGACCTCAAGCAACAGTGCAACGCCAACGGCCAGTGTCAGTCCGACCGCTGCTTGTGCTCGAACGAGACGTGCACGGAGCGGACCTGCAAGACCCCGACGTCGGTCTGCCAGTGCCGTTGGTCGCCCGCCGACTCGGCTAGCTGCAGCAACTCCTCGTCACCCACCAAAGTCAAGTCGACCGATCCCAACGGCTGCGACGGCGATAAGATTTGCAACGGTGCCGGCCTGTGCATCGTCAACGTGGGCGGTGACTGCGTGCAAAAGTGCCGGATTTCTGATAATGGCCCCGATGGCTATGCGGGTACTGGCGACGACAAGTGCAGCACCTTTCAGTCGGCGACTGGCTGCAACTCCGGCTACCACGGCGAAATCACCGCGGACGGTGACTGTGAAGCCAAGAAGACCGGTACCTCGTTCACCGATGCGAAGGGCGTCCACTACGACGCGGTTTGTCAGGGCACTTGCAGCTGCGAGCTAAACTAAAACTGAGCTCAAGCATAGGCTGAGCTGTGCACCGCGCCTTGGCTGGGTCGAACCAGCCAGGGCGCTTGCCTTTTGTGGCCTAGTAGAGCCGGTTCTGTGTCACGAACAGCCAGACTAGGCCCCCGATTGCCAAACCCCAGGTGCCCAGGTGGCCGGCCGCTTTCCACCACCAAAAGCGGCGCAGCCGCCGTGCCGGCATGATCAAGAGCTGGGCGCCGATGATCAGCGTCCAAAACACGAGGTGGACACGCAGGTCATGCACGTTGGTGAACGCCGCCCACGTGCCCTGCGGCGTTTGCGGTAAGCGACTGATGATGTCGAGCACCCAAACGCCCAGGGCAAAGCTGGCATAGCCGCCGATTGCGTAGGCCAGCCACAGCGGTAGCCAGCGCCGCAGGCGTGAGGCCAGCGGGACGAAGATCACGTTGTTGGCGAAGTCGAAAAAGTAGTAGTTCCAGCGGCGAAAAAACTCGCTGGGTGACGAGCTCAAACCGGGCCAATTGAAGCCCGAGCCCAAGTTGTAGCCGCCCAAACGGAACATCGCGACCGCTAGAAAGATGCTGCTGCAATTGTAGGCGTAGATATGCACGCCATTGCGGAAGACCCGCGGACCATGCTCGCTGAGGCTGAAGACGTCGGTCGACGACATGGCTGCGAAGTGCGTGTTGCGAATCAGCCAGAAGGCGCCAATCCCGCAAAGCCCCAGCAGTAGAGCCCGCACCGGTAGCCAAGGCGAGAACGTGCCGCTAAAGCTACGCAGCAAACGCGCCGCGCCAATCGGGTGGATGAAGGGCGTGCAAAAACGCGGAAACGCCAGAAAGTAGAGCGCCCGCTCCAACCTCGAAAAGCCGGCGAGCCGCCCACGTTCGTGGTCGAGCACCAGCCAAATGATCGCGGCGGGCAACGACCCCCAATAGCCAGCCAGGATGGCGTAGCGGCCCAGGTACGGAATCACGAACCAGCCCACGACCGTCACGCCCAGCCAAACGCCCAACAGCAAGCACAGCTTCTTCGCCCGCGTCCAAGGCCATTCAACCGCCTGCAGCGAAAGCCAGGTGAAGGCCAGCGGCACGACCAGCAGCGCCCGCAGCAACCAGCCTGCAATCAGCAGCGAGAACCCGAGCACGACGCGCGAGCGCAGCTGAGGCTGCAACCAGGGCAAAGCGACGGACATGACGCCCAGCATGCCCAGCACCTGGTCACCCCCGAATACGCCGACAATCCGGTAGCGCTGGGCAAAATGTAGCGCGACACAGAGGGCAACGGCACAACCCGAGGCCACGAGCCGCAACCACACCGGCTCGCGCCCGTCGGTTGCGGCAATCACGGCGTCAGAAGCCAGGTGCCGCTCGCCTAGAACTGCCCGACCACGCCGGCCGAGTTGTACCCGACCCACGGCGTGACGCGCGGACGGAACGCAGTCGCGACATACGGAGT
>JAYUYU010000351.1:0-6064 GCA_043752365.1 Myxococcales bacterium
GAGCTGGTCGAAAAGAAGCGCGCCGCCGCCATTTTTCAAAGCATCGTCGAAGACACCGTGCGCCCGCGCGACCCTGCGCTGCTGGAGTGGGTGAGCGGCAGCAAGTTCTCGCTCAAGGTGTTTCCGATTCCGGCCAAGGGTAGCCGCAAGGTGGTGCTGCGCTACCAGCAGGTGCTCACGTCGGACGGCCCGCGCCAAACGTACGTTTATCCGCTCTCGTTCGGGACCGAACGGCGCACTCCGATTGACGAGCTGTCGATCGACGTCGAGCTGTCGGACGGCGGCTTTGCGCCGCAGCGCGTGGTAGCGAGTGGTTACCCGGCGACGGTCGAAGCCACGCCGAAGGTGACGCGCGTTGCCGTGCGCGCGAAGGTCAGCGCGCCGGACCGCGATTTTGCCGTCAGCTTTGGACGCGAGCAGCCGGGCGCCACAGTCGCCGCCGCCGAGTCCGGCTTCGTGGCCATGCGGCTGCGCGCGGAGCTGCCAGTTGGGCTGCCGACGCCGGCATTTCAGCCGCGCGACCGCGTGCTGGTCGTCGACGCGAGCCACAGCCAGTCGCTAGAGTCGTTCGCGGCCGTGCAGGCGTTGGCGCTCGGTGTGTTGCGCGGGCTCGAGCCAGAAGAGCGCTTCGCGCTTTTGGTGTGCGACAGCGCTTGCGAGGCGGTACCCAAGTCGGGGCTTGCGCCAGCGAGTGGTTCGGCGCTCGCCGAGGCCAAGGGCTTGCTCAAAGTGCGCAAGCCGGCCGGTGCCTCCGACCTGGCAGGCGCTCTGCGAGCGGCCGCCGAGCGCGCCGCCGCCGGTGCCGCAGTGCAGGTCGTGTACGTCGGCGACGGCTCCGCCAGCTCTGGAGAGCTTTCGGTGCAGAGCATTGCGAATCGGGTGCGCGACAGCTTCGAGCGACGGAACGTCGACTTGCGGCTTTTTGGGGCCGGGGTCAGCGTCGACGAAGTGGCGCTCAGCGGGCTCGCGCGGGCACTTTCGGGCAGCTACGACAACGTTGCCACGGCAGGCTCGCTCGCCGAGCAAGAAGAGACGCTGGTGACCGGGCTACGCATGCCGCTGTTGGTGGCACCCACGCTCGAAGCGCCGCCCGACGTGTCCGAGCTCGAGCCGCGCGTGTTGCCCAACCTGCGCTTGGGTGAAGAGCTGGTGGTGGTGGGCAAGCGCGCCGGTACTGGGTCATTCAACGTGACCCTGCGGGGTCGGCTGAACGGCTCGCCCTACGCGCTGATTCGACCGGTCAGCGTTGAGACGACGCCCGGCGCATTGCCGTTCGCGGCGCGCCTGTGGGCTCAGTCCAGAATTCGCGAGTTGGAGACGTCCGGTGACGCCGGCGCAACCACGACGCTGGTCGCGCTATCGAAGCAGTTTCGCGTGATGTCTCGCGAGACGTCGTGGCTGGTGCTGGAAAGCGACCAAATGTTCGCCGACTTCGGCATCAAGCGCAGCGCACCCTCGCTCGACAGCGCAAGCGAAGCAGGCAGCACCGGGCTCGAGCGTGCGGCGGCGGCCAAAGAGCTGGACGACCTCGACCTTGGTGCTCTGTCTAGCGGCTCCGCGAGCAGCGACGGGTTGAGCCGCCCTGCCAAGCGCGCTGCCGATGAGGCACCTGCTAGCGCCCCACGGGCCGAAGCGCCCGCGGCGGCGGCACCCGCGCCGTCGCCGCCCGCCAAGGCCACCCCTGGTGGTAGTGGCAGCGGCGCTGCAGTCCCGGGCGGGCCCGTGAGGCCTGGCGCCATCGCCCCGCGGCCCCGCTTTCAGCCGCCCGCCGACGTGGCGGTAAATCGCGCAGGTGACGAGAATTGGCTGCGCCAAGGGCAAGCCGCGCTCGACAAGTTGCAAGCGGAGCTGGCCGCGAGCCCCACCAGCCGCAAGCGTCACGAGGCGCTGGTGCGCGGTCTTTTACTGCGTGGGCGCTTCGGTCCGGCGTTGGCAGCGGCCGAGCGCTTCGTCGAGCTCGACCCGGATTTGCCCGTGGCACGCGAGCTCTTGGCGTACGCAGCCGTCGCGACCGGCGATCGGCAGCGCGCTGCCGCGGCCGTCGACGCGCTCACCGAAAGCGCGCCGCGTGAGCTCAAGGGGCAGGGCCGAGCCGCGCGGGCCTTTGAAGCATTGGGCGACGAAGCGCGGGCGTGCGCGCACTGGCGTTCGGTGTTCGAGCTTGCGCCCAGCTCCGATTCGGCGCTGTTCGAGGCGCTGCGCTGTCGCGCGCGCAGCATGGGTGATGGCGAAGCGGCGCTGCGCGACGCCAAGGCGGTCGCCAAACCCGGGCCGCTCTTGCTACGTTTACTGCCGCTGCTCGAGTCAGGGCAGGTGCCGGCGTTCGAAAAATCGAGCAGCGGCGTCGGTCAATTCGAGGTCACGCTGAGCTGCGAACCGAACAGCGATTGTCCGTTTGCGATCGTGATCACGCCCACTGGCACGGTGTTTTCGCCTTGGACGCCCGCACTGGGTCGTTCTAGCGCGACGTCGTTCGCCTTCTCGGGGCTGATGACGGGTGTTTACCGGGTATTGTTGGTGGGCGGCGCACCTAGCGCCAAGGGCCGGGTCGAGTTGCGCGCGCTCAACGTGCGCAACTCCTTCGCGTTTGCGCCCGGGCACGCGCCGACCGTCGCGAACACGCAGGTGACGATGGCCCCGCAGGGCTCTTTCGGTGCCATTGGCATGAGCTCGCTTCGCCGCTTCTAGCTGTCCACTGAACGAGACAGTGACCAAAGCGCGTTGGCTACTCGGGTCTGAAACCGGAAGGGAGGTCGTGCGACGCCCCGCCCGACCCATGCAGAGCGAGCAAGACGGCCATGACCGCGAAGCACAGCAATTGTGTGGAGAAGAACGCGAAGCGCACCAACACCGCACGGTTTCGCCCGCTGGCAACGTGCGCGACGCTTTGCCCCACGCGCGCCGGCAACACCGTGAACGCCGCGATTTGAAACAACGAGCCAGGAATCGCCAGCGCCGTGCCGAGCAGCACCAGCGCGGCAAAGATGGGCAAATTCTCTAAACAATTTAAGTGCGCGCGCATGCTGCGTTGGTAGCGCTCGCTGCCGTGCGGCACGCTAGGGTTGAAGGAGTTGGCGTACGCTTCCCGTCTGACCACCGCGGTTAGGCGCGTTTTGCCGACGGTGCCCACGAGCAGCAGCATGGTCCAAATCACGAAGCCTAGGAGCGCCCACTGCGACAGCGTCATGGGCGCAGCCTAGCCTCGTTTGCGCGCGTTGACTCGCGCCGCCGTCAGTTTACGCGCGTTAGCGTCGCTCGTGACGTACATGCTCACTGGAGCGCGGAGGTTAGTTGCCGCTGGCACTCGAACAGCACGACCCCGAGCGCGACGGCGAGGTTGAGGCTCTGGGTCCGACCGTGTGACGGAATCGTCACGCTGCCTGCGCAAGCCGCGACTACCGCCGGCGGCAGCCCGTGACTCTCGGAGCCGAACAGCAAGACGTCGGTCTCTTCGAAGCGGTAGCGCGTGAGCTGGCTGGCGCTCGGCTCGGGCACGGTCGCCACGACGCGACCGGCATAGTCGGCAAGGAAGCGCTCGGGTTCTTCGACGCGCTGCCAACGGATGGCTTGAAAGGCGCCGGACGAAACCACGCGCTGTTCGCGAAGGCGTGATTTGCCGTAGCGCTCGCGAATCAAGCGGTGCGGATCGAACACGAAGCACTCTGCGTGCCCGAACACCTCCAGCGTGCGCGAAATGGCGCATAAATTGCGGAAGTCTTGCGGGCCGTAAAGGAAGACTCGCGCCATGGTGCTCAGGCCGTTTCTACCAATACCAACGCTTGCATGGCGCGAGCCTAGCGTTTGCGTGGCTTGTGCGCGAGGCGTCGCAGCGCTTCTTCGTAGGCCGCGTGCAGTGCGCGAAATTGCGCGGCGTCGCCGCCGCGATCGGGATGCAGCTCGAGCGCCCGTCGTTTGTACGCGCTCTTCACTTCCTCCAAGGTGGCCCGCGACGCAAGCCCCAGCAGCGCCCACACCGAAAGCGTGGGGTTGGTCCGGCTGCTCGCGCGGGGCACGCTCGCACGCTGGGGGTCCGCGGTCGGCCAGGCTGGCTCGCCCTGCAGCACGCGCGCCCAGGCTCGCGCCCAGCTAGAGTCCAACTGGGCTAGCGGCTGCTTGGCGGCGCGTTCAGCCTCCGCGCGGGCTTCCTCGAGCGTGCGCGCGCCGCCTGCTGCGGCGTCGGGCTTGCGAAAGGGCTCGCGCTCTGGCGGCCCGCTCCACCACGCGGCCCACAGAATACGCCGGCGCTTGGTGCGAGTCACCGAATAGGCGGGCGCGAACAGCTTCGTCAAGGCGAGCGACTTAGTCTGAGCATATTCAGAGCTGCCTTCGAACTTCAAGGGCTACTCTTGTCCAGTCTCGTTCCGCTTCGCGCCCATGTCGCATCCGCATCGACCACATCGACCACATCAGCCTTCCCTACAGCAGGTGCTGCGGAATTTGTTGCGACTCGCGTGGCCGGTGGCGTTGGCCCGGCTTGGCATCATGGGCATGGGCGTGGTCGACATCATGGTGGTTGGCCAATTCGCGCCCGCGCAGCTTGCTCACCAAGCGTTGGGCCTGGCGCCGACCGGTGTGCTGCTGGTGACGGGCATTGGCCTGTTGACCGGCGTGCAAGTATTGGCGTCACGCGCGGTCGGTGCGGGTGAGCCCGAGCAGGCGGGCGGCGCGTGGCGGCGAGGGCTGGTGGTGTCGGCGCTGGCTGGCGCCGTTGCGGTGGCCGTGGTTTGGCTGCTGGGCGTGCGGACGTTTACCGCGTTCGGCATTGCGCCCGAGCTTGCCGTCCCGGCTACGCGCGTGGCGCGCATCTTGGTGCTGTCGGTGCCGCTGCACTTCTTCTACGTGACGACTGCGTTTTTTCTGGAGGCCATTCAGCGACCCATGGCCTCTACAATTGCCATGTGGACGGCCAACGCCGTCAATTTGGCTCTCAACCTCGCGCTCGTGCCTAGCCTAGGAGCAGTTGGCTCGGCGTGGAGCACTGTCGCGGCGCGCCTTTGCCTGGCGTGCTTGTTGGTGGCTTGGGTGTGGCGTTTGCCAGACGGTGCGCGTTGGGGCGTGCGCAAGGCCGCTGCAGGTCCCAGCTTCTCGGCGTTGCTAGGAGTCGGGGCTGCGGCGGCGGTCAGCCATGCCGCCGAATCTGGCGCGTTCTCGGGCATGACGTTGATTGCCGGGCGCTTGGGCGCGGACGCGGTCGCGGCCTACCAAATTTTGCTCAACCTTTTGGCCGTCGTGTTCATGATCTCGCTCGGCCTTTCGAGCGCGACGGCCGTGTTGACCTCCGCTGCAATCGGCGGGGGCTCGCCGCGTGAGGCCTCGCGCGCCAGCTTTGGCGGGTTGGGCGTGAACACCGTGCTCATGCTGGTTGCGGCGGCGTTGGTATGTTGGTTCGCCGGCGCGATTGGACGCGCCTACACAGCCAATCTTTCGTTGGTCGCGTTCGTCGCGGGCTCGGCCTGGCTGGCCGCCGCCATCATGCCGCCCGACGGTGGCCAGGTGGTGGCAGCGGCTGCGCTGCGCGCGCGCGGTGACAATTGGTTTCCGACCGCGAGCCATTTGTTCGCCTACGCGCTGGTCATGCCCGTGCTCGCGTTCTGGCTAGCAGAAGCTCGCGGCGGCGGTGTGCCCGGGTTGATGCTCGCAATTCTGTTCGCCAGCCTACTTTCGTGCAGCGTTTTGTGCGCGCGCTTGTGGTGGTTCAGGGCGCGACCGTGACGGCTCGCAGGCGCGCTTCGGCCTCGGCTTCGGCTTCGGCTGCAAAAAAAGCGCTAGGCTTCCGCCCGTGAGCGGCTCGTTGATTTCCGACGGTGACGACGGCGGGTTCGTGCCCTGCGCGTCTTGTGGGGCGTTGGCGGCCGGCCCTTGTGCGCGTTGCCGCACGCCGGTATGCGGCGACTGCTGCGTGCTCACGACCGGCGGCGCTGCGCCCTGGGCCATCTGCCACGCTTGCCAGCGCAGCGGAGGCGACTCGCTAACGCGCGGCTGGGTGGTGGTGGTGGGCTGGTTCCTCAAGCCGATTGCGCTCTTGCTTGCCGTGTATCTCGTGTTGCGTTGGCTCGCTGACTAG
>JAYUYU010000352.1:0-14482 GCA_043752365.1 Myxococcales bacterium
AGGCGGAAACCACAACCACTCGATCGCCTTGAGACAGGTGCCAGTCGATCTGTTCCTGCGCTCTTGCGCGTACGAGTTGAGGAATTCGGTTCCGCGCGAATTCCTGGCCCAATTGCTCCAGCCTATTGACGCTGACGCGAGTGAACGCAACCCAGGCGACAGCAGCGCGAATCGAGCGGGCGGCAATCGCGCCTAGGCGATAGCCGACGATTAGGGGACCGAGCGCCACCTGGCCGACGATCATGCGTTTTCGACTGGTCGCGAAGCGGACAAACTCGAGGAATGTATCGCGTCCCGTTATCGTGCCGTCGAAGTCGAAGAGGGCGAGGTTCCGGGCGCGCGTCGTTGGCGAAGAGACAGCGGCGGCTGTCATGGACATGCCGTTGCAATGTAGCATCCTGACCAGACCTGAAAGTGTAAACGTCGCCGAGTGCCGAACCCAACAACCAGGGTATCGCGCGCGAGTGGCATTCTCGTCGATGTTGGCGCGCGTCTTCTTGCGCCGTGGCAGCTCAAACCGGAGTCGTGGCAGGGCTTCATGCACGGGCGGTCGAGCGATTCGAACGCCTCGCGTCTGGTGCCGGGCAGCTTTCGGAGCGTTGTGTGTTGAGCTCTTCGAGCAGCTCGGCGATAGCGTCGTTGAGCTGGGCGAGAGAGAAGAAGACGCGATTGCGCAGACGCGCGAGAATCCATCGCTGCGCGATGAGCACACGCGCTTGGACACGCCATAACCAATACCGAAGATCAGGCGCGCGCCCTTTGTCAGGCCGAGGGTGGCGACTTGTGGACCGTAACATCCGAGGCCGAGGGGACGGATGTGACGGCCAAGCTTCAACGGCGTGCCGTGTAGCAGTGCGTGTTGCCGCGGCGGAAATACGCATCGGGCTTGCTGCCGCCACACCAGACAACCGTGGGCGCAAGTCGCATCCTTGCCGTAGTCGCACTCTTCCACGCCTTGCCGCACGTAGCCGTCGCCGCAGGTCGCGAAGCTACAGCCGTTCAGGCAGGCGTCGAAGTTGGAGGCGTTGCCGTCGTCGCAGGCTTCGTCGGCGTCGAGCGCGCCGTCGCCGCAACGCGGCCCGGAAACTTGGGGCTCGAGTGCGCATGCGTGCGAGCGTCGCTGTTCAGGGCGTTGGCGTCATCGCACTTTTCGCCTTGGTCCTTGCGGCCATCGCCGCAAACAGCGGGTTCTACTCGGCATGCGTCGCTGCAGCCGTCGCCCGAAGTGCGGTTGGCGTCGTCGCAGGCTTCTTCACGGCCGACGTAACCGTCGCCGCATGCGCCGTTTTCTAGATTGCCCCAGTTCAAGCACGCCGAAGCGAACAAGGCGGCGCCAAAGCACGCGCGGCTCAGCGTCGAGAAGGGGGACGGCACCGGCTGAACCGTATCCTCCCTCGTCGCGCTGGCCAAGGGCGGGGGCTGCCAAGGCGCAGCTTGATTGCAGAAGCTCATGTGGTGGAAACAGGTGGCTTTGCTGCGGGGTGGACGGGTCCTTCGAGGTGGGGAGTATGGCCCTTAGGAAAGCGTGAACGGGCTTCGCCCGAGGGCGTGAACGGGCTTCGCCCGAGGGCGTGAACGGGCTTCGCCCGGGGGAGGTGAACCTGCCGGAAGAAGGTGAACCTGCGGGAAGAGGTGAACCTGCGGGAAGAGGTGAACCCGCGGGAAGAGGTGAACCTGCGGGAAGAGGTGAACGGGCCTTTGGCCCCGGGGCACTGCCGGCCGCAGGCCGTTCACGACTTCGCCGTAGGCGCTCACGCACCCCGGCGCAGCCGGTTCACGCATTCCGGCGCAGCCGGTTCACGCACTCCGGCGCGGCCGGTTCACGAGCCCCGGCGCAGCCGGTTCACGCACTCCGGCGCAGCCGGTTCACCTTCTCTTCTCGTTCGTGACGGTTCCTTGGGGCTGCTGCTTGCTCGGGGGGCTCATTTTATCAGTGTGCTCGCTGCCGTCGAGGCCGAGCCGGCTTGCGCCGGTGACCGCGACGCGGTCAGCCCCGACTGCAGCTCCGCGCACTGCTGGTGGGGCGGGGTGTGGCTCGCAAGCAGGCGAGACCGACACGCGAACGGAGTTTACCGATGGCCTTTCAAGTCGAAGAGCTGAGTCTGGAACTGATTGAAGTTTTAGTGCCGTTGATGCCGCGCATCAAGCAACGCGACAAGGCGCTCGAAGATCAGCTGCGTCGTGCGGCGAGCAGCATTGGGCTCAACGTTGCGGAAGCCGCGTTTTCCGATCCGGGAAACAAGAGAGCGCGGTTGTTCACGGCTGCGGGCAGCGCGGGCGAGGCGCAGCATGCGTTGCGGCAGGCCATTGCTTGGCGTCACGTGACCGCGGGCAATGCGTCGCGTGCGCTGGCGCTCACGCGACGCATTGTCGCAATTCTCTGGAAGATGACGCGCGGTTAGTGCGGGCTGTTGGGGCGCACCCTCGTGAAAAGCTCAAAAAATGCGGCACTGGCCGCGGGCTGGCCAATTCACACGGGCGCGGGGTTGCTGGCTCGCGCCTGGGACACGTACCATGTGCGATCCGGTGGACAAGAAAGCCCTTTCAGAGCGGGACATCTGCACGAAGTTCATCACCCCAGCGCTTGAGAAGGGGGGCTGGGACGTGCTGGTGCAGGTGCGCGAGAACGTGCACCTGACGAAGGGGCGCGTGATCGTGCGGGGCAAGCTGGTTTCGCGCGGCACCGCTAAGTTTGCCGACTACGTCCTCTACGCGAGGCCGAATGCGAACATTCCGCTGGCGATCGTCGAAGCCAAGGACAACAACCACGGCATTGGCGACGGAATGCAGCAGGGGCTCGGCTACGCCGACATGCTCGACGTGCCGTTCGTGTTCTCGTCGAACGGCGACGGGTTCTTGCTGCACGACCGGACGGGGGGCGGCGCGAAGGTGGAGCAGCAGCTGTCGCTCGACCAGTTTCCGTCGCCCGACGAGCTGTGGCGACGCTACTGCGCGTGGAAGACGCTGACGCCCGAGTCCGAGTCGATCGTCACGCAGGACTACTACTCCGACAGCGGTGGCAAAGCGCCGCGCTACTACCAGGTGAACGCCATCAACCGCGTGATCGAGGCCGCTGCCAAGGGGCAGAATCGCATCCTGCTCGTCATGGCGACCGGCACGGGCAAGACGTACACCGCGTTTCAAATTATCTGGCGCCTGTGGAAGGCGGGGGTGAAGAAGCGGATCCTGTTTCTCGCCGACCGCAATATCCTCGTCGATCAGACCAAGACGAACGATTTCAAGCCGTTCGCGGGGGCGATGACCAAGATCACGAATCGCAAGGTCGACAAGTCGTTCGAGATCTATTTGGCGCTGTATCAGGCCATTTCGGGTGCCGACGAAGAGAGCGATCTGTTCCGCCAGTTTTCTCCTGACTTCTTCGACCTGATCATCGTGGACGAGTGCCATCGCGGTAGCGCCAGCGAGAACTCGGCGTGGCGCTCCGTGCTTGACTACTTCTCGGCGGCCACGCAGGTGGGGCTCACGGCGACGCCGAAGGAGACGGCCGACGTCTCGACGACGCACTACTTTGGCGAGCCCGTCTACACCTACTCGCTCAAGCAGGGCATCGAGGACGGCTTTCTTGCCCCCTACAAGGTCGTGCGCATCGACCTCGACAAGGACTTGGCCGGCTGGCGCCCCGAGAAGGGCAAGCTCGACAAGCACGGCGAGGAGATCGAGGACCGCATCTACAACCAGCGCGACTTCGACCGCACTATGGTGCTTGAAAAGCGCACCGAGGTCGTCGCCAAGAAGCTGACGCAGTTTCTCGCCGAAACGAACCGTTACGACAAGACGATCGTCTTCTGCGAGGACATCGACCACGCCGAGCGCATGCGCGTCGCGCTCGTCAACGCCAATCCAGAGCTGGCCGCCACCAACCGCAAGTACGTGATGCGGATCACGGGCGACAACCCCGAGGGCAAGGCCGAGCTCGACAACTTCATCCACCCCGAGGAGCGCTACCCCGTCATCGTCACGACCTCGAAGTTGATGACCACGGGTGTCGACTGCAAGACCTGCAAAGTCATCGTGCTCGACCAGACGATCCGCTCGATGACCGAGTTCAAGCAGATCATCGGCCGCGGCACGCGCATCGAGGAAGACTTCGGCAAGCTCTACTTCACCATCCTGGATTTTCGCAAAGCCACCGAGCTCTTCGCCGACCCGGACTTCGACGGCGATCCCGTCCAAATCTACAACCCGAAGGGCGACGGCCCGATCGCTCCGCCCGACGATGACCCAGCCGTGGACGGCGGCGGCGCGCTCGACGGCCAGGACCCGCCACAGCCGGTCGTCGGTCTCGACGGCTTGGTCGCGCCAGGCGGTGACGGAGCAGCCAGTGGCGATTGGGGAGCCGCCGGCGATGGCAGCGTGGGCGGTGACGGCGGCGCCAGCACGGGTGGCAAGCGCGTCAAGTACGTTGTCGCCGACGTGCCGGTCTACATCGTGGCCGAGCGCGTCCAATACTACGGCAAGGACGGCAAGCTCATTACCGAGTCGCTGCGCGACTATTCTAAAAACGCGATTCGCGAAAAGTACGCAAACCTCGACGCCTTCTTGAAGACCTGGAAGGCGAGCGACCGCAAGCAGGCGATCCTCAAAGAGCTGGAGGAGCACGGCGTCTTTTTCGAGGAGCTGGCCAAGGACGTGGGCAAGGACCTGTCAGCGTTCGACCTGGTCTGCCACGTGGCGTTCGACCAGCCGCCGCTCACGCGCAAAGAGCGCGCGAACAACGTGCGCAAGCGCAACTACTTCACCAAATACGGCGACGCCGCCCGAGCCGTGCTCGAGGCCCTGCTCGACAAATTTGCGAACGAAGACGTCGACGACATCGAAAATATCGGCGTGCTCAAGGTGCAGCCGCTCACGACGCTTGGCACCCCGATCGAAATCATCCAAAGGTTCGGCACCAAAGACGACTACCTCAAGGCCGTTCTCGACCTTGAAGACGAACTGTTCACCGCCTCTTAGTTTCAGCAGAACAAGCCATGGCTATCGGCACGACCATCAAGACCATCCAAGACATCATGCGCAAAGACGCGGGTGTGGATGGCGACGCCCAGCGCATCAGCCAGCTCGTGTGGATGATCTTCTTGAAAGTCTTCGACGATCACGAGTCCCAGAAGGAGGCGCTCGAAGACAACTACCGCTCGCCGGTCCCCGCACGGCTGCGCTGGCGGTCGTGGGCCAAGGACTCGGAGGGCGTCACGGGCGACCAGCTACTCGACTTCGTCAACAACGACCTGTTCAAGTCGCTGAAAGAGCTGCCCATCACCGGCAAGAACGCCGCCATCTCGGGCGTGGTGCGGGGCGTGTTCGAAGATGCTTTCAACTACATGAAGTCCGGCACGTTGGTGCGCCAAGTCATCAACAAGCTGAACGAGGTCGACTTCAACAAGAAGGCCGATCGCCACGAGTTCGGCGACATCTACGAAAAGCTGCTCTCTGACCTGCAAAACGCCGGCAACGCAGGCGAGTTCTACACACCGCGCGCCGTCACCCAGTTCATTGTCGACCAAGTCGACCCCAAGCTGGGCGAAACGATTCTCGACCCCGCGTGCGGCACCGGCGGCTTCCTGACCTGCGCCATCGAGCACGTGCGCAAAAAGTACGTGAAGGACGCCGACGACGAGGAAAAACTGCAAGCCAGCATCCGCGGCGTGGAAAAGAAGCCGCTGCCGCACTTGCTCTGCGTCACCAACATGATGTTCCACGGCATCGAGGTGCCGTCGAACATCCGCCACGACAACACGCTCGCCCGCCCCCTCCGCGACTACGGGCCGAAGGACCGCGTCGACGTCATCGTCACAAACCCGCCGTTCGGCGGCATGGAAGAAGACGGCATCGAGAACAACTTCCCCGCCACTTTCCGCACGCGCGAAACGGCCGATCTGTTCTTGGTCCTGCTGATGAGCCTGCTCAAGCCCGACGGTCGCGCCGCGCTCGTGTTGCCCGACGGCACGCTCTTCGGCGAAGGCATCAAAACGCGCATCAAGGAAAAGCTGCTCGAGGAGTGCAACCTGCACACCATCGTGCGCCTGCCCAAAGGCGTGTTTGCGCCCTACACCAGCATCAAAACCAACCTGCTCTTCTTCACCAAGGGCGAGCCCACCAAACAGGTCTGGTTCTACGAGCACCCGTACCCCGAAGGCGCCAAGAGCTACTCCAAGACCAAGCCGATGCGCATCGAAGAGTTCGCCCCCGAAAAGAAGTGGTGGACCAAGCGCAAGGAAAACGACCAAGCATGGAAGGTATCGCTCGAGGACATTAAGGCCCGCGGTTACAACCTTGATATCAAGAATCCCCGCGCCGTCGACGACGGGCCGGGCGACGCGGATGAGTTGCTGAACCAGTACCAAGATGCCGCGGCGGAGGCCGCGCGGGTTCGGGATCAGCTGCGGGATGAATTGCGGATGGCGCTCGAGGGAGTGCGCGCGTGAATCTCGCGGCTGCATCGCCCATCCGGAAACGAATTCCCGGTGAGAACGAAGTTGGGATCGAGCGGCCGAGTCGCTCTGCGCCCGGCACTGCGAAGTTCATTGAGTCCTTCCCGACACTCGCCGAAGCCGCGGGCGGCATAGCCAGCTTGCGGCAGCTTGTGCTCGATTTGGCGGTTCGCGGACACCTCACGGAACGCGATCCACCTTCCGAAAAAGGTCCAAGGCGAGCGCATGAAAGTAAAAGTCGTCTTGCTGCAGCCGACGCCGGTTACCTGACGGCGTGTTCGAAGTCCGGTGTGCGACCAAACGCCGCTAGCTCGATGCCCGTCGAGCGCTGGGCTATTCCGGCTGCTTGGACGTGGACCACTTTGGGGCGCATTTTTCCGATTTCGAGCGGCACGACGCCATCGCGGACTCGACACGAGTACTTTGGAGGTTCGACCATATGGGTGAAGACAACGGATCTGAACAATGGGATTGTCACCACGTCGGAGGAACTTCTTACGCCTGATGCGATGAGGGATTGCGCGCTACGCGTCTATCCGAAGGACACCGTGTGCATCGCCATGTACGGAGGCGCAGGAACAATAGGAAAGACTGGAATTCTGGGGGTTGCCGCAGCAATTAACCAGTCCGTTTGCGCTTTGGTGCCGAACTTGGCTGCCGCGCTGCCGTCGTTCGTACATCTATACGTGAAGAGCATCCGAGATACATGGATGGAGTTTGCTGCCGGACTTCGGGTCGCTGCGAACATCAACGCGGGCGCGGTTCGAGACATGGCGATTCCGCTCCCACCCCTCGCCGAGCAAAAGCGCATCGTCGCCCGAGTCGATCAGCTCATGGCGCTCATCGACGACCTTGAAGCCAAGCAGATCAAGAAGCGCGACCTCAGCACCCGCTTCACCAAAGCCTCCCTCGAAGCCCTAACCTCCGCCGACTCCCCCGAAGCCTTCGACACCGCCTGGCAGCGCGTGCTCGAGAACTTCCCGACGGTGGTCGATCGAGCTGAAGAGCTCACCGACCTGCGCCGCTGCGTCGTCGGTCTTGCGCTTCGCGGATGTTTGCTGCCGCAACGCCCGTCTGACGGCGACGCGGCGCAGCTCCTCGCTCGATTGAATGCTGAGCCGCTTGTTGAGGCGGAGCGGCCTGGCGTTCCCCTACCAGCGACTTGGCGCTGGCTGCCTCTCGAGTCCGTGCTCACCGATGGCCCCAAGAACGGATTCTCGCCGAAGGGGGTCGACTACGAGACGCCGGTAAAGAGCTTGACCCTCACGGCGACCACCTCAGGCAAGTTTGACGGCCAATTCTTCAAGTACATTGCTGAGGACATCCCGATTGACTCTGAACTCTGGCTTCGCGATGGAGATGTCCTAATTCAACGCGGGAACACGATTGAGTACGTGGGCGTTGCCGCCATCTACCGCGGGCCTTCGCGGACCTTCATCTACCCCGACCTCATGATGAAGGTCCGCATTTCGGCCGAGATGGATCTCGACTTCGTTCACATGGCCCTCAATTCGCCGGTCGCAAGAGCGTTCATCATGGGCCGCGCGTCCGGCACGTCTGGCAGCATGCCTAAAATCAACCAGGCCACCCTGAGGGCTATCCCTATCCCGGTCGCACCCTTGGCAGAGCAACGGCGCGTGATGGCAAAGGTCGAGCACCTGATGAAACTCTGCGACGACCTCGAAGCCAAGCTCCGCCGTGCCGAAGACCGCGCCTCCAAGCTCGTCGAGGCTGTGGTCCAGGAGATGGTGGCGTAGTGAGCGCCGATGAACCTGACGATGCGCCAGACGCGCTGATGATCGTGCCGGCGGGCTACGCCGAGTGGCTGGCTGACGTTAAGGCGCGCGTCCACGCCGCGCAGCAGCGCGCGGCGCTGGCCGTCAATGCCGAGGTCATGCAGCTCTATTGGCAGCTGGGCCGCGACATCCTCGACCAACAGGGCCGAGAGGGCTGGGGCGCGAAGGTCACCGACCGCCTGGCCCACGATCTGAAGGCGGCCTTACCCGAGGTCAAGGGCTTCTCGCCCCGAAATCTCAAGTATATGCGCAGGTTTGCGGAGGCGTGGCCGGACCAAACATTTGTGCAGCAGCTGCTGCACAAATTGCCGTGGTTCCACCTATGCACGCTTCTCGACAAGCTCAGGGACCCGGCTGAGCGAGACTGGTACCTGCGGGCATCGATCCAATACGGCTGGTCGCGCAGCGTGCTCGTCATGCAAATCGAGACCAGCGCCCACAAGCGCCTTGGCCAAGCTCTTACCAACTTCGAGCTGCAACTGCCCAAGCCGCAATCCGACCTGGCGCGCGAGAGCTTGAAGGACCCGTACCGTTTTGACTTTCTTTTGCTCGGCGCCGAGGCGCATCCGATGGTCTCGGCGAGGAGAAGCGTGCAGCGCAATGGTTCGCTGACTCAGGCTCTGCTTGCTATCCGCGGTGCTGCAGTGCTCTTGCCACCACACCAGCGACGAACGTGGTCGCTTCCCGCAACGCCATAGGACTCGATGGCGGGTCGAACCTTCCGCTTCCGTGGCGAGCTTCCTTCCCGCCAACGTCTGCCGAGTTCGCGGACGCTTTGAAACGCTTCAACTGGTTCCCCGAACACAGGCCAGCCTGAACCAAGTCCCTCGGCCTGAAATGCGTCTCGACTTCCTCAAGGATGACGTAGAGACGACTCCATGTTGGAGACGGGTCACCTAGACTCGTGACCGCCCGCATCAGGTGCTTGTGGTCCCTAGCTGCGGCGAGCAAGGCCTGCGCCTGCGTTTGTTTGGCGTCCGACGGCATCGTGTCGCCATCGGCGTTTGCAAGCTGGAGCCCAGCGTGAAGAGCCGAGCGTCCTTCCATGTGGGCCGACGCAAAAGCGTGGCCGATCTGCCTCCCGCTATCCGTCTCCTCCCAAACGTATTGGAGCGTAGGTCGCTTGAAGGGGGGCGCAAGAAGCGCGATGACGCCGGACAGCTCATCCAGGACGCGCAATGCGATCTCGTACACCTCATCCTGAGTCGCGAGCGCTTCAAAGGTCGGACCGACCAAATAGGTCTTGTCGTCCCGGGTGATCGCGTGGACGTCGCCGTTGGGGAACCAATGGGGGAATTGCGCCAGGTCCAGTGAGTTGCCGTCCAGTTGAACTCGCCAGCGTGCCATCGACTCTACTGATGGATCGTTCCCGCACCCGCAACAAGGAGGGAATGGGCGAGGCCGGATCAAGGCGCCCGCTCTGAATGGGCCAGGTCCGGTGAGTTGCCGTCCAGTTGCCGAGAAGGGCCGGCAGACGCCCGATCGCCGCATGAGAGCGGCCAGGCGGACCGGCCCGCACTACGCAGTCATGTCCACGACCGCTGGCGTGGCAGCGGAGTCGTCGGCGAAGCTCACCCAGTCGGCATCGAAGCGTTGATATGGCTCGATTTCAGCGAGCGTTAGCTGATCGGTGCCGAGCACGTCGACACCGACGCACTCGATGCCCGGCATGAACTGCTTCCAGAACCCCTCAATCTCGCGTTCGAGCTCGTCTCGCTTGGCTGCCCAACTCGCCTCCTGCGTCACTGCGGCTGGTGCCGCGACGATGAGGTGGACCTTGTAGGGCACCGACTCAGGGAGTTCCCGGAGAGTGCTGAGCCTGAGGTACAGACCCTGCAGCGATCGACTGTGCTTCTCGAGCAGCCGCGTCCAGTCGCGCAGCCTCGCGCGCCATCGGCCGTCGAAAGCCGTCGGAAACGCGGCGCGGATGTAACGCTTCGCTAGCCACTCGGCGATGAGACGCCGCTCTTTGTCCGCAAGGATGCGAGCTGGAGCTTCAGTGGATAGAACTTCGCGTGGCAGGCTCCAGCGCTCGTGCACCCTGATCTTGAGAACCAAGGCGCCGCCGTTCCTGCCCTCGACCTCAAGGTGCAAGTCTCGAGGGTTACGTCCCCAGACCTGCTGCTTGTCAGGCTTCTGCTGGACCACCTCGGCACGGAGCACCTCGACGGTCGGCTCCTTGTCAAGACGGGCATTCACGACGTCGCAGTCGTGGCTCGTGACTACGAGCCAGTTGTCTTCCGTGATCGTCAGGCCGGACGGCGCTCGTTCCCGAGCCGTGCATAGCAAGGCAGGTCCTAGAACCGCGCCCTGCCGCCATCCATGCTTCTCGATCGCGTCGACATCGAACGTCGCCGACATGGTCCCTCAGGTCTTCGGCCAATCGCGCATCGCAACGTTGCGAGCCAGTTGTTCGCGCCGCTGTTCGCTCGACGGATCCTCAAACCCGAGGGTTCGAAGGCGATCTTCTCTTGAGACACGTCTGGTCTCGGCTTGTGCGCTGAGAGCCTTGGCTTCAAGCACGAGAGCCGAGGCGAGCTGCTCATCGAGCGATGCGGCGCTCAGTACCGCGAGGAGCGGGGTTCCCCCCTCGCTCAGAGGCTGATTGAGGAAACGAGGGCTGACGGGGCTGGTGCTAGTGACCCCGGCACGCGCAAGCAGTCGGAGCAGAGTGGTTAGGCGTTGCGCGTTGGACGAGTTGGGCTCTTTCCCGTCGAGCCAGTCGTACAGCGTAGGGCGAGACACTCCGAGTACCTCGGCGAGCTGCGTCTTGTTCAGGGCCAGCGCCGTGAGCGCCTCGCGCGCCTGCTCGGCGACCGACAGAACCAGCGCGGCGCGCAATGCCGAGGGCGCGGCGTCCTTCGTCGGCTGGGTAGCGGGCGTGACCAGAGCAACGCGAGCCATGGCCCGACTGTCAACCACCGATGGGCTGGTGCCAACGTGGGGGAGGTATGGGCCATAGCCGCTCACGAGCGCTACAACGCCCGCACTGCCTACGCGCACGGTGCGAAGCAGCGCATGACTGGCGCTACCTTCGCGCCGGAACGATTGGTCACGATCGTAGCCCTCGACGATCGCGATAACGTCGCCACCGGTAGAATCGTACTGTTGGATCGCGACGAGACTCATTTCCAGACCTCAATCGCTTTCTCGGTGACGACATGCTTGTGGAACGTCTCGATCAGATGGTCGTGCATCTCGTAAGCGCGGGCAACGACCCAACCGGTGTCAGGGTCAAAATTTCCCTCGATAAAGTGGTCCATGTCGACGAGCGTCACAAGCTCTCCTTTGCGCGCACCCGACTCATGCTTAGGTCCGCCCTGGACGAGGTCCGGCGGCAGGTCGAAACCTTGGTCGTTCTGTGCGACGCGAACGATCATAGTGCCCTCAACATCACCCACCGCCGTGTGACCGACACTCTCGATGTGGAGACGATGCGATCGAGCGCGGAAGACCTCATCGGCGACGCCGTGAAATCCGGGACGCAGGTAGACGCGGTAGTCCTCCCCCTCACGAGGCTGCACGAGGTCAATGTAGCGGAGGCCGACCCGCTGAACGAGGCCGAACTTGTTCTGCTCAGTCTTCTCAAGCACGGTCCGGACGGCCTGCTCGAGTTTCTCGGCGAACCCCTCGAACTTCTTGTACGCGGTGGTCTGCAGTACGACGCTGTCTTGGAGAACCGTAACGCTCCATTGCTCGTCTTTGGTCCGGTAGTCCCAGCGCTCCTGCTCGTTGACTTGAACCCCCGCGGGCGTGATGGTCAACTGCTGGATCTTGCCGGCCCGTTCGATCGGGAAGCCATGGCGACGAAACTCCTCCTGGATCGCGGGGATGTAGTCCGCCATCTTTCGCACCGGGCTGAACCGCACTTGGCACAGCACCAGGACGAGCGGTTGCTTCGTCAGGGGCACGTACCGGCAGTTCCGCTTGCTCGTCATGAGACCTCCTTACACTTAACCTTACAGCTCAGGCAACACTCCAGGCTACAGAGTTGTTCCCAAAGGGGCGCGCTAGTTGCCGGAGCTCGACCGCTGGTCCGCCCCGGCCAGACCCCAAATTTACCTCAATTTTGAGGTCCTGTGGCACAACCACCACCCTTGCGACGGGCCGGCTAGCCCCAGGCTATGGACGCGACACGCAGCATCGCGGCCCGTCCACCAGGTGGGCGCCCACCAAGGGCGCATCAGGAGGCGCGGCAACGACGACCACGCGCTCCTCGGCACCTAGCCTAGTGGCGCGTCGGTCCTAGCTGCGAAGCGAGAGCAGCGCTGTCCCACAGTCCACGCATGACACCAAACGTCTTGTCGAAGGTCTGGTCAGCCGCCTGGGCAGTTGCGGCGGGACGAACGTCGATGGCTTGGAGGTCTGCCACGCCACCGTCGGCGGGCACGACCGCGTCGGTGAGGACCACGACTTCTTGCCCCCAAAGCTCGCGAGCGCGATTGCGAAGGGAGCTGGGCATGCGCACGCTTCGCCGAGCCGATGCTGTCGCCAAAATGAAGCCGGGGGGATCGTAAGTGAGGGACACGATTTGCCCGCTGACCGACGTGGTGGCTCGATGCCCTTTGCGCCGCGAGGCGGCGTGCTTCCGTAGCGCTGCCTCGAGCGTTGTGATGGTGGCAACCGCGCGCCAAGTGCCGCGCGCTGTCTTGGTCGCGAAGCTCAACTTGGCGGAGCTGTCTTTCGCTGTGGCGCTTGCCCGCGCCAGAGCCTCGGCCCCCGTCGCGCTGAGCCGAGATGCCTGCCCTTTCGAGACACGCGCAAACTCCAAGCCGATCTCCTTCCAGAATGCCTGCGCGAGGTGTCAGACCCCTCGGCCGACCGATCGTCATCGATGGCCTGAACGCGGAGGCAATCGAGGAAGAGCTCGACGATGCCGGGGTCACGGCCAGCACGGTTTACCCGGACATCTCTGGACTTGGACAGCTGTCCCGCAGACACCAACTCGTGAGGTGGTGACTACGCCCCAGGCGCGCTGTCTCTCCCACGCCGCCACCAGTTGTCACGGCTCTGCGTTGCGAGCAATTGCGGCGTTGCTGCACACCGGTCTGCGTTTAAGCAGGAATAGCCAATCAATATGACCACCTAGGCGATTCTGGCTGGCGTCGCGAGGCTCGCGTTTAAGAGGCGTCAAGCCCAACGAGGAAATGCGGCAAGCGCCCGGCGGCATGGCGGTGACGCAAGGAGCCCCACCCCGCTTCGCCGGCGCTTGCCCGCCCACCAGCGCTTGCATGCTACCTTCAACTCGATGTCCGGCGAGGTTGCCGCCAAGGGTGAACTCATTGCGATGCTTCACGCAGTCGATCGCAAGGGGCGCACCATCGACTTGGCACCACCGTGGCCTTTGCTCGATCGCGTCCTCCGTGAATGGAAGCCCGAGCGAATTCAACTTTTCGGAAGCCGCGCTCGGGGCGACGCCAGACCCGAAAAGCGACTGGGACATCCTTGTTGTCGTTGCCGACACTTCGGGGGCATCCGCCGATTCCCTCGTGCCCTGGCGGCTGCGGCGGGACACGGGCGTCCGTGCCGACGTCATCATCTACTCCGCGCGTGAATTCGAAGCAGAACGCGATGTGCCCAACACCCTAGCGTACGAGGCGGCCTCGGCCGGGGTCGCGCTGTATGAGCGCTGAACACGTAATCGCGGACCACGCGGCGTTCGCTCAATTGGTCAACAGGTTGTTGGCCAATTGCTCTGCCTAGCCCAGAAGCGCCCTCAACGCGGCCTCCGGCACCCGGATCGCGTTGGGGCCCCGAACATGCTGCAGCGCCCCGCGCTTGCACAACGTGTACACGGTCGCCGTACTCACCCCGAGCAGCTCGGCGACTTCACCGACCTTCAGCAACCGCGGGGCCACGCGCGGCGGTGTCGCACCACCGCCCAGAGCCTGCAGCACCCGTGCAGCAAACGGCGAGCTAAACCCTGCGATTCCATGTGACGGCTGCACCCGGCCATCTGCCCCAACTCGAACACTTTCAACTCGTTGCGAAGCCTTGCTATGCAGACTAACCGAACGGTGCTTGCTCCGGAGCCGTAGGTCAGTGGTTCGAATCCACTGGGGCGCACTAACACAAGCCGCGGCTGGCTGCAGGCCAGGCGCTTAGCAGGTAGCCGGTCTTCAGCGCCATGTAAGGACGAATCGCACGCAACTCCTTGCCGCTTTCCAGCTCTGCCTTCCGGAGGTCGAAGTTGGATTGCAGGTTCAGCCAGAACTGCGCGGACGTACCTTCGAAGAA
>JAYUYU010000353.1:0-2283 GCA_043752365.1 Myxococcales bacterium
GGGCTCGGCTTCGCGCTCGGCACGACTCCGTTCGAGGACGTACCGGCGACGCTCGAGTTTGCGCGGCTGTTCCCGCAGCTGCCCGAGGGCATTTGCGGCACCGGCGATCGCTTCGAAACCGGTAAGCCTCAGGTCCCGTGCGACGTCATCGACATGGAGGGCTACGCGCTAGCCAAGGTGTGTCACTTGGAAGGCGCCGAGTTCGGCGCCGTCAAGTTCGTCACCGACGGCGCCGATGGCGACGCTGGCGTCGATTGGCAGGCGAACCTACCGCGCGCCGCCCGCGCGTTCGTCGACCACTACGCGCGCCTGATCGGCAGCTGAGCGGGCCAGGTTGTCGGTGAGGCACAGAGTCACGACGTTCAGGGCCATGGCGGGCGTTGCGCTTCTGAGCGGCGCGTGCCACGAGCCACCAAGGCTTTCAGCACGCTCCGCCTCGCCTGACGCCAACGCTTCGTCGCTACCGCTTGCGTCGGCCGTGACCCCGACGGGAACCCCGGCTGCCAGCGCCTCAGCGTCACCGAGCTTGCTCATCACCGACCCGCAGGTGCTGGCCGCGCTCGAGCGACAAGGGCTCTCGCTCGTCGGCGTGCTAGGCGGAACGAGCCGTCAGCCTCTGCCTGGGAACGACGAGCTGAGTCAGCTGCCGGGCTTCGCACCCCTGGTGCAAGCGCTCGAGCGCGAGATTCAGGGAGCAGGCGCCGCCGACAAGCTGGCCGGCGTGGACGTCGCCCGCTATGCGCACCGCTTGTTCGATCGACGCTTCTTGCGCTTGCCCAGCGCACGCTTCGCGCTAGCCGGTGTCGTCAATCGCCCGGACCGCGCGGCCTTCAACCCGTCATCGTGCGGCGAGACGCGGCTGGTCTACCGGCTAGCTTACGCACTCGACCCCGAACACGCTTCCAAGCTGCCGATGACACTCGGGGTCGAGCTCGAGGTACCGCGCGGCGACGCCGGCTGCCGTGAAGCGGCGCGGCGCTGGTTGGAACCAGCCGCCGGCGACGCCGAGGCGCGCGCGACCTGGCTCCGTTCGGAGCACGGGCCGTTGGCACCCGCGCGATGCGCCGTGAACGAAGCCCGCGCCCGCGTGGTCGTCAACCTGCAGCTCGTGCGCTGGCCGGCGACGGTTCGCCCTGATTTGGGCGGTCACGCCGAGTACCTGCTGCGCGCTTTTCGCCCCAACGAGGGCGGCGTGCTCGAACCCGAGCGCCTCGAAAACACCATCGACGCGCGCGCGCTTGGCAGCGCGGCCCAACGCTCGAGCCTGCTGTCGTTCCTCCAAAATAACGCCGCCAGCGTCGACGCAGGGACGCCGCTCTTACCGCAGAGCCTGCTGGCCACGCGCGCGGTGTCGGTAACGCCGCGCGGCTTGCATCGGCTTGCCAATCGCCCCTTCACGGCTGCGCTCGCGCCGGGCGCCTTCGCTGAGCGCGATTTTTCGGATGGAGTCTTGGTCAAGTCGACCGAAGGCCTGCTGCGGCGGCTCGATCAGCTGAGCTGTCAGGGTTGTCACCAGGCGCGCAGCGTGGCGGGTTTCCATTTGCTGGGCGAAGACGCACCCGACGCGCCCGCCGAGAATGCGCTAGCAGTTGCCGTTTCTCCACACGTCACGGCTGACCTGCCACGTCGGCTGCGCATAGCGCAGCAAATGTTGGCGGGCAGCGAGCCCGACTTCTCGGCGCCGTTCGCGGAGCACGGGGCGGTGCAGGGTAGCTACGGCCAAGCCTGCGCGCTCGGCAATGACCCCAGCTTCACGTCCTGGACTTGCCCCCCGGGCTTGCGCTGTTCGAGCATCGAAGCCGGACCGGGCGCTGCCATTGGGCAGTGCCTACCGCAGACGCTGCAGGTGGGCGACGCCTGCGAAAGCGGCGTCGTCACCCAACGACCAGATTTTCTGCGCGATCGCATGAGCGGCGTGAGGGTCGAAGCCTGCCCCGGCATGCTCTGCAATCGCAGCGGTGTGGGCTTCCCGGGCGGCATGTGCACGGCAAGCTGCGGCGCGAAAGGCGCCGCGTGCGGCTCGATCGCAATTCTCGATTCGTTCAACGCCTGCCTCGCGCGCGGTGAAAGCTTTTTGTCGTGCATTCGCGGCCACGTCCAACCGGCAGGCTTGCGCGCGTGCGACGCCGCAAACCCCTGCCGCGACGACTACGTTTGCGCGCGCGCGGCCCAGGGCGGAGTCTGCCTACCTCCCTATTTCGTCTTCCAGCTGCGCGTCGACGGCCACAGCAGCGCGCTACGCTGAGTCAGTTCGGCCGGACCGCCGCACGTCGCCCCTGCTCT
>JAYUYU010000354.1:0-6046 GCA_043752365.1 Myxococcales bacterium
GGAACGGGAACGCCAATCGCCGAAAGCAGACTCTTGGTCAGGTCTTTGTCTTGGGCAATCGATTCGCCAATCGCGCTCGTGCGATCGGTCTCGGCCGCCCAGATGCGTCGGCGCCGCGAGCCGAACCCGAACTGCACCAGACTGCCTTCGGTCAGGCGGCGCGCCGGAATGCCGCGCGCTTCGGCCGCGCGCACGATGGCGCCGGTGCTGGGGCCCAAGCGGACCTCTTCGGCCAGCGCTTTGAGTGTAGGCAAATCGCGCACCTCGGAAGCCGGCAGGCTGAGCGGCTGGCTGGCGGCCAGCTCCAGCGCGCGCTTGCCGACGTCTTCCTCGGTGTATTGGACGATGAGCCGGAACTGACGCTCCGTGACCGGCCGCACCTCGCAGAAGCTGACCGAGGAGCCCACGGCTACCTGCAGGTCGACTGCACGCTGCGCTACCCGCCGCGCCTCGTCGATACCGGCGGCGCTGGAGCAGGTGGCAAGCGCCTCGAGCACCGTATGGTTCGACCAGAGGTTAGGGCCGCGAAGTGAGCGAACGGATTCGATTTTCATCGGGTGGGGCGAAGGCGAAACTCGGCGGACGCAATAGCAGATCCAACGACCGGCCGCGCGGTGGGGGGCTTAGTATCCGTATTTGTTCAAGAAAGCTTGCAAAGCGGGCACCGACACCCCAAGCGCCAAGGCGGCGGCGGCGGCGGCCATCAGGGGTTCGACGCTCGCCCGGTCCGTTGATTCAGCCAAAGAGGCCACCGAGAGCGGCGGCGATTTCTCTCTACCTTTCCACCAGATGAGCTGGCTCCCGAGCCGAACGAGGGCCAGACCCCCGGCCTCTAGGTGCTCCTTCAAAGGAGATGCCTCTGCGGCCTCGCCAAACAGCACGACCCGACCCTTGCAGTGCTCGGCCATGGCCGCCACGACGGGGTCGGCCGCGTTCAGGATCGCGAAGCCGTCGGGCAGCACCACGTCCACCGGCGCCCGAATCGCCTTGTCGATCGCGCTGCGGTCCTCGACTCCCGGCCGAGCCGAGGCTTCGGCCCCGGCAGAGGTGGTGACGATCGCCACCTGGCAGTGGTCGAAGCTCAGGCCCTCTTCGAGGGTGGAGCGTTCGCTGGTCTCCAGCACCGCCGCGGTGGCGGTCGGGTTCATCAGCGCGTGCCGCCCGCCCTCCGCGTCGGCGGCCGGCTTGGTGCGGAGCTGGCGGGTCCCCAGGTACAGACCGGAGCCGTCAGCGCGCGCCACCGTGTGGCCCTCCGCCGCGAGGCATTGGGCGATCAAGGCCGCGGTCTCGGTGCGGCCGGCCGTGCCCGAAATCGCCACCACCGGTACGCGCCCTTGGTCGCCCGCCCGGAACAGCTGATTGACGATGGCTTCGCCCACCGGGCGCGGCTTGCCGACCAGTGGCTTTAGGTGCGCGAGCAGCCCGGGGCTGGCGTTGACCTCGATGACCGCGCCGCCTTGCTGCTCCAGCGGCACGCCGATGTCCGCTGCCACGACGTCCAGCCCGGCGATGTCCAGCCCGACGGCTTGGGCCGCTAGCACGCACATGGCGGCGACCTCCGGGTGTAACTGTTCGGTTTCGTCGACGGTGAGATCGCCGTGGTGCTGCACCAGCACCGACTGCCCCGCTGTCGGCACCGACTCTGGCGTCAAATCTTGGCGGCGCAGTTGCTCGAGCACGATGGGTGTCAGCTCGATGCGGCTCAAGACCCACGTTTGGCCCACGCCGCGGCGCGGGTCGCTATTGGCGGCTGCGATAAGCTGCAGAATGCTCGAGGTACCGTCGCCTTGCAGCGTGTCGGCCTCGCCCCGCACCGAAGCCACCGCCTGGTCGCCGACGACCAACACGCGGTGCTGAGTGCCAGGAATGAAGCGCTCCACGATGACGCCGCTGCCTTCCTTGACGGCTAGCTCGTACGCCCGCCGGATGGCGTCTTCGGTGTCGAGGCGAATCGAGACCGCGCGGCCGTGGTTGCCGTCGAGGGGCTTGACCACCACCGGCTCGGCCAGCTCTTGCGCGGCCAGCCAGGCGTCGTCGGCGTCCGCTACGCCGCGTCCAGTCGGCACCGGGACGCCGGCGGCCGCCAGCAAGCCCCGGGTCAGCTCCTTGTCTTGTGCGATGCTCTCCGCGACGGCCGACGTAGCGTTGGTCTCCGCCGTCCAGATGCGGCGCTGGCTCTTGCCGTAGCCGAGCTGCACCAAATTGCCCTCGGTGAGGCGCAGGAACGGGATGCCGCGAGCGCGCGCGGCGTCGACGATGGCTTGGGTGCCGGGCCCGAGGCACAGGTGTCCGCCTTGAATCCGCAGCTCTTTGAGCTCCGCTTCCAAGTCGAAGGGCTTGCGGTCGATGATGGACATGATCAGCTCGCGCGCCGAGCGCATACAAAGCTCGGCGAAGCGCGGGTTCTCGCAGCGGACCACGACTTTGTAGACGCCATACTCCAGCGTCTCTCGCGCGCGCCCAAAGCCGACTGGAGAGTAGGCCAGCGACTGTAGCTCCAACGTGACGTGCTCCAGCACGTGAGCCAGCCAAGTGCCGGTCTCCAGGCGTTGAAGGAAGCCACCGCGCTCGCCGATGCTGCAGCGGTGTTCAATGAGCGATGGCAGGCAGCCCATCAAGTGTTCGGTAAAGCCGTCGAGCTTGTTGGTCGGCAACTCTTCGAAATGACCCAAGTCCACCCAGGCCTCGATGGCGGGTTTGTTCGACCAAATGTTCGGGCCGTTCAAGTCGAAGATTTTGCGGATCTGCATGGGCGTCGCGAACTTTGAACGGGGGGCTGGCTCCCAATATCTGCAGAAACGCTAGCGCGCCAGTTCTCGGACGTTGACGGGGGCGGGGCGCGTGGGTCACGTTTCGCCGCGAATTCCGCGGCGGCTCCGCCTGGAGCGCCGGCCGGCACCATGAAAAACTCCGCTCCGAGCGCAGAAAAAAGCGACATCGCCGGGCTCGAGCTCGCGCCCGATGAAAAGATCTCGTGTGTCTTTCGCCCCGACCTGAGCGCAGAGCTGCGCTTCGCGAACGGTGTCGTGGTCGTGACGTCGCGGCGCGTTTGGTTCAAAGACGATCGTGGCGTTAGCGGCGAGCTACTGCGCGACGCGCCCCTCGAAGTGGAGCGTCGCGAGCACGCGGGCGTGTGTGAGCTGTTTTTGCGCCGCGAAGGCGCGCTCGTGCGCTTTCGCTATACGTTGGCGCGCGCCCGCGAAGCCGCGGAGCTGGCCGAGGCGTTGGGCAGGACTCCCGATGCTTCGCGGCTCGAGCAGCCGTCCGCGGCGGATGAGGCCGCGCCCGTCCCTGACAGCACGCGCGGCCCGCTTTGGCGTTTGGTAGGCTTCGCGCGGCCGCGCCTGGGCGTGGTGTTACTTGGCCTCGGCCTGACGTTGGCCAGTACCGTCGTCGGCCTGATTCCGCCCTATTTGACGATGCCGATCGTCGACGAGGTGCTGGTGCCTTGGCAGGCTCAGGCGGCGCCGGGCCTGCAGGCGTCGCAGCGCATGCTGGTGCTGTACTTGGGAGCGCTCGGGCTGGCGGCGATCGTGGCGTGGCTGCTGGCCTGGGCGCGCGGCGCCGTGCTGGCTTGGGTAAGCGAGGTGATCAGCGCCGACCTACGTAATCGCGCATTTTCCCACCTAACGCAGCTGAGCATTCGGTACTTCGGCGGCAAGCGCACTGGCGACCTGATCTCGCGCATCAGCTCGGAGACCGATCGACTGTGCTCGTTCCTGTCGGACACGCTCACCGATTTCGTCACGGACGTGCTGATGATCATCGGCACGACGGCCATGTTGTTCAGCTTGGATCCGCTGTTGGCCACGGCGGCCTTGGTTTCGTTTCCGCCGATCGCCTGGTTCATGGTGCGCATGCGCGGCACGCTCACGCACGGCTTCCTGCGTGGCGGGCGGGTCTGGTCGCAGATGACCAACATTTTGGCCGACACGATTCCCGGCATTCGCGTGGTCAAGGCGTTCTCGCAGGAGCAACGCGAAATCAAGCGCTTCGAGGAAGCCAACCAGCGCATCGTCGAGGTCAACAACCGCACGAACCGCTTGTGGACGTCGTTCTGGCCTCTGGTGGCCTTGTTGAATCAGATAGGCCTGCTGGTGGTCTGGGCGGTTGGCGCGAATCAGGTGTTGCACCAGCGCATCACGGTCGGCGCGTTGACGGCATTCATCGCCTACATTGGTGGGCTCTACGGCCGCGTAGAGAGTATGAGCCGCATGCTGACGCTTACGCAGCGCGCGGCGGCGGCCGCGCAACGCCTGTTCGAAATTTTGGACCGCGTGCCTAGCGTTACCAGCCCAAAAATCGAGGTGCCGCTCGGCACAGTCAAGGGTGAGCTGGCCTTCGAGCACGTGTCGTTTCGTTACGGCAGCCGGCTGGTGCTCGACGACGTGAGCTTCACCGTGGCGCCCGGGCAAATGCTGGGCATCGTGGGTCACACCGGCTCCGGCAAGAGCACGATCGCCAACCTGGTGTGCCGCTTCTACGACGCATCCGACGGGCGCGTGCGGCTGGACGGCACGGACGTGACCACGCTTTCGGTCGAGCAGTACCGGCGTCACATCGGCATCGTGCTGCAGGATTCGTTTCTGTTCTTCGGCACCATCGGCGAGAACATCGCTTACGGGTTGCCTCGCGCCGAGCCACGTCAAGTGCTCGACGCGGCCCGCGCGGCGCGCGCCCACGACTTCGTGCTCAAACTGCCCGAAGCCTACGATTCGCTGGTCGGCGAGCGCGGCCAGTCGCTTTCGGGCGGTGAACGCCAGCGCGTCGCCATCGCGCGCGCCATCTTGGTAGATCCGCAGATTTTGGTCTTGGACGAGGCGACCAGCGCCGTCGACGTGCAGACCGAGCGCGAAATCCAGCAAGCCCTGGACAACGTGGTGCGCGGTCGCACCACCATCGCGATTGCGCATCGGCTGAGCACGTTGGCCAAGGCGGACCGCTTGCTGGTGCTGAAGGACGGCAGGGTGGTCGAAACTGGCACGCACGCGGAGCTGATGGTGCGGGGCGGCGAATACGCGCGACTACAGCGCATTCAGCAAAAACTGCAGCCAGGCAGCGAGCTCGACGTGGACCCAAGCGAAGAGCCCGAGCTGGCTTCGGTACCGCTTTTGGTGCCGGCGCCGGCCGAGCTGCAGCTGCGCTGGTCGGCCGACACGGACACGTTGACTGCCCGCACGCTGGATGGCGGCTCGGTGGTGGCTGTGGCGCGGCGCTGCTTCCCGCTCACCGAACCGAAGCGCTTCGTTTGCTTGGTCGATGCGCGCGGCCACGAGCTTTGCTGTTTGGAAGACTGCTCGAGCTTGCCCGCCGTCAGTCTTCAGGCGCTCGAAAGCGCCCTTGCCGCGAACGAGCTCTTGCCGTGCGTTGAAGAGATCGAAGAAATCGTGGTGGCTGCCACGCAGTCGACCTGGCACGTGCTGACCGACCGCGGCGCACGCAGCTTCATCGTCGAGCAAGAGGACCACATCCGGCGTTTGACGGACGGCCGCCACCTCATCACCGATTCTCACGGCATGCGCTATTTGGTTCCGCCGCCCGAAGCGCTCGACCACAAAAGTCGCAAGCTGCTGGCCGCGTTTGCCTAAACAGGCTGAGACGCTGCCGGAGCGCTGGACGCCAACCGCTCGGGCGTGTTCGATTGGCCCGTGATGCGCTTTTCTGCCGTAATTTCAACGCAGCAGTTGGCCGAGCTTCTGCCCGCGCCCGAGCTGCGTCTGGTCGATTGTCGAGCCTCGCTGCAAAACTTGGCGACCGGGTGGGAGTCGTACGCCAAGCAACACCTGCCCGGCGCAACCTTCGCGGATTTGCTGAATGATCTGTCGGGGCCCAGCGTGCCGGGTCGAACCGGGCGGCACCCAGTGCCGGAGCTCGAGACGCTAGTCGGTAAGCTCCAAAGCTGGGGCATCGGCAGCGCCAGCCAGGTCGTCGTTTACGATGACGCGGGAGGCGCGTTCGCGGCGCGGCTTTGGTGGCTGCTGCGTTGGCTGGGGCACGACGCGGTGGCGGTGCTGGATGGTGGCTTTCCGGCTTGGGTCGCCGAGGG
>JAYUYU010000355.1:0-2280 GCA_043752365.1 Myxococcales bacterium
AGCTCATGGAGCAGTTCGAGCTGCTGCGCAGGCGCATCTTCATTGCCAAAGCCGAGCGCCTTGACGCCTCGCAGCTCGAGCTGGAATTCGAGAAGACCAAGCAGAAGCTCGACGCCCTTGCCAAGAAGCTGGACGGTGACGGCGCCGCGGGCAGCACGACCGAGGCCGAAAACGCAGCCGCGAAGGCCAAGTCCGATCACGACGACGTGGGCTCGCGGCCGTCTGGCAAACCGCCTGGCAAGCCGAATTCCACGCCCAAAGGCCGCAGAAATCTGGCTGACGCCGACCATCTGCCCCAGCGCCGTATCGAGTTTCGCGACCCCGGACGTGTGCCGTTGGGGACGCAACAGTAGTGCTGCTTCGAGCGACCGCCGCGCCCTTGAGAAAGGAGTAGGCGGTCGTCGGCTTTTGTGCGCTCGGTGCTGCTTCGCCGCGTCTTGCCGACTCAGGTGTTACGGGAGATCCGCATCGCACCAGTCGTTGCCGTCGGTCGTGACTACGCATGTGGTGCCCCAGGGTTCGCAGTCACTGTCGCCGCGCTTTGAATCGCAGCGCGGTACGCACACGCCAGTCATGCCTGGGAAGTAGTCGTGGTAGAGGTTTAGATTTCCGGAAACGCAGATATTGGGCCCGAGGCGGGAGTTGGCGCCGCAGTTCGTGGTGTCGTCGCAGCCAATCGTGCAGAAGCCGTTGTCCGTGCAGATGCCGCCAGCCGAGCAACCACTGTCGATCTTGCAGTCTTCCGCAATGCCGAGGAGGCAGCTCTCTTTCGAGACACACCTGGGTTCGGCCGAGGCGGTCTGGTCCGCCGCGATGAACACGCGGCAGCACGCTTCCTCACACTCGGTAGCATCGGTGCACGCCGAGCCTGAGGGCTTGAAGGGCTCGCATTTGCCGGAGTTGCAGTTGAGGTCATCCCAACAACCGCACACGTCGCAAACGTCCGTGTGATTCTCAAGCGCTTCAGAGCAAGGAAACTTCAAACCAGAACGGCAGTAGTATTCGCCAGCTTTGTCGGCTCCTCCCGGACACGGTTCGCGACACGCCTCCGAATAGGCGTAGCAAACGGCGTCCCCGGGGCACTCGCAGTTTTCACAAGCTTCGCCCGACGCGCATTCGGGCAGTGGTTGCTGCGTGGTGTTCCCCGCGCTGCCCGACTTGCTAGTGCCGCACGACCAGAGCGACACCGCCGCCAGAACCCCAAAAAGCGCCTTCCAACTCCGTCCATTGTGGTTCATGCTTCCAGCCCTTAGCGGCCACGGTATCGCGTTTTTCACCGCCAAGGGTTACAGAAAACGTGACGCCGAACGCTAGCCAACCGGCCGGAAGTTGACGGGGTTTTAGCGGATGGGTGCCATTGGGGACGCTGATAATCCCATGAAAATCGTTCTAGATCCGAACGCGAAGCCTCCAACGAACGCACCTCTGGACGACTCCGTTCGTATTCCGGAGGCACTTGAACCGCTGTCCCGAACCGACTTGAACGCTCGTTCCGAAAGCACTTGAACACTGATTCCGGTGCACTTGAACGCATCGCGCCAGGTGGCCGGAGCGACGAAACGAGGGCCGGGGCGATGCCGAACAACGTCGCCGAGCGCGCCGCAACGCGGTGCGACGGCGGCCGGATGTCGGAACGCCTCACCACGCGCAAGATTCGGAGAAACGCTGACGCCCGGCGGGTTGCGCGCGCAGGTAAACTGCTGCCCTCCATCGATTGCAGTCACGTAATCCGTTAGCCTTTGATCGCGGCGCGCCCACCCTTCACGATATGGGAAAGCCCGCACGAGCTTGACGCCGGACGTCACGCTGAGGCAGCTACGCGCCGGGCGGCTTCGGCACTTGGAGTGCGCCGGGCGCAGGGGTTCCGCCTGGTGCGCCGCCGCCTTTGACGGCCAGGCGCGCCAGGTGCGCGGCCAGCCGTCGGTACAGCTCGGCGGCGAAGCGCGGTTCGCTGCAAATTTCAGCGAAGTCGTCGGCTCGCACGCGGAGCAGGCGTGACGTTTGCTCGGCCGCGGGCGCGCCAGCTTGGCCCCAAACACCTACCAACGACTCGGGGTAGAGCAAGGCGCCGGGGCCGACGCTGCGTCCGTCGGGGTGCTTCACCAGGCCCTCGAGCACGATGTACGCAACCAAGTCGTTGGCGATGGCGCGCGGCACTGTCGCGCCCAAAGCAACCTCGATTTCGACGGCAGCGGACAACGCCGTCAGCGCGATCGGCAACGGCAAATCAACGAGCAATGGGCTCTGCCGCGCGTTTTCGAGGTCGGCCGGGCTGAGGCC